>JBDSOU010000138.1:0-8103 GCA_039914625.1 Bacteroidia bacterium
GTATCGCCCATGTACATTTTAGACGGATGCCAGTTGTAATAAATAAAACCAAACAGGGAAGATATCACGCCAACGAGAATAATAAGATGCATGTTTTCAAAATCTTTGTGAATAACAATCATCAAAATAGAACCGAGCACAATGTTAATTGCCACAATGGTAGTGATGGCATCCATGTTATCGAGCATGTTGATGGAATTCATTATTCCCACAACCCAGAAAATGGTAATGAGGTAATTCAGGTAATCATCAGAAAAAATCTGAATGTAAATGCCTGTAAAGATTAAAACAATGGCGCAAAGAAGCTGGGCAAAAAATTTAAGAAAAGGGCGCGTATCATAAGCATCGTCATACAAGCCGATAATAAACCCGATAGCCATTGAAATAATAAGCCCTACAAACTTCATATTGTAAAAAACCTTGCTGGGATTAAAGAAAAAAGAATAACACGCAACTGAAATAAGGAAGAGAATATAAAATGACAATCCTCCTATGGCAGGTTTTGATTGTGCACCCCACCGAATAACCGTTCCGTCATTTTTATTGCGCATGCCAAGGGTGTGAAAAAAACGAAGAAACAGGCTATTTATTAAGAAAGAAAAACTTACCGAGCATACAAAGAAAACAGTATATATGAGCTTATAATAATGCTGCGAAAGAAAATCATGCATGATGAGACAGTTAAAAGAAATGCAAACTTAGAAAATATTGGTTAGTGATTATTGATTATTGTATTGTTATCAGCGTTTCGGCTAAAAATAATCGGGCAGCTCTTTTAATCCTGGTAATTCCAAATCCTTGTCAGAAACTAAGGGATTATTAATTCCCCAATCAATATCAAGTTCAGGGTCATTCCAAAGTATTCCTTTTTCGGATGGCTTATCATAAAAGTTTGTGCATTTATAAACGAAAACGGTATTTTCTTCCATTGAAAGAAATCCATGCGCAAAACCCGGAGGAATCCAAAGCACATTTCGCTGCTTATCATCAAGAAGAACTTTATAATGTTTTCCGTAAGTCTGAGAACTTTTCCTGATGTCAACAACAATATCTAACGCACTTCCTTTAACAACCCGTACCAATTTTCCCTGTTCGTAAGGGGGAATTTGAAAGTGAAAGCCGCGTAAAACACCTTTTGCCGAGCAGGATTCATTGTCCTGGACAAAATTCAAATTTAAACCGGCATCGGCAAATCTCTTTTCATGCCATGACTCAAAAAAATATCCTCTGTTATCTGTAAGGATTTTAGGTTCAATAAGAACAAGCCCTTTTAATTCAAGCGGAGTAAATTTCATAAAAATTAATTAATGTGCGAAAATAGAAATTAAATTTGCTCGTCCATAAAAAACAGGAAATAGACCATAACTCAGATAGTTCAGGATTCAGGTTTTCAACTTTGATTTTGAATTTAAAATTCTGAACAACAATCCATGAAAAAAATCATTAAAAATCTGTATGAAATAATTCCTTTTAAAAACAGGTTGTTTCATCTTGTCAGAAAATTTTATAAACCCTCGGATAATTTGTTAAAACATTTTCACTTCAAAGGAACCATTGTAATTCCGGTAAGCAATGAAAAGAGTTTTAAAATAATGCACAGGGGCCTGAAAATAGAGAACGAAATTTTCTGGAAGGGAATAACGCGCTGGCAGGAAGGTGTTTCAATGAACTACTGGCTGAAAGCCTGCGAGTTTTCCAATTGTATTTTTGATGTAGGCGCTTATAACGGAATTTATGCGCTGGCATCAAAGGCAATGAATCCGAATGCAAGCGTTTATGCTTTTGAACCTGTTGAACATTCTTATATTGAAATGAGAAAAAATATTGAGATGAATGATTTCGAGGTGCATTCATTTAAGCTCGCACTATCTAACCAGGATGGGCATGCAAAATTTTATAATGTTAAAGATGTGGAGAGTAAAATAGGTTCTTTAACACCTGATCTTTTCGTAGAGGAAACTGTTTTTACAGAAATTGAAACCAAATCAATCGCCACTTTTATTCATGAAAATAAATTAAAAAAAATTGATTTGATAAAAATAGATGTTGAAGGCCATGAATTTGAAGTATTGGAAGGCATGAAAGATTATTTAAAAGAAATGATGCCTGTGATTTTAGTTGAAGTTCTGACAGATAAATCAGCGCAAAAAATTCAACACCTTATTGACGGAACCGGATATTTGATTTTTGATGTGGACGAAATAAATCCTCCAAAAAAAATTGATGAGGTAAGAAAGTCGGGATATTTTAACCTGATAGTATGTTCTGCTGATGCAGCAAAGAAAATGAACCTGCTTTGAAAAGGGTTAAGCCGCGTTTAAAATAATTTTTCAGCGGGGTTTTTGTGCTTGCCCGAAAAACTGTTTAACTTTATCTTTCATAGTTGGTTCAGAATAATCCTCTTCATAATAACCATATCCATAACCATATCCGTAACCATAACCATAACCATAACCGTAACCATAGCCATATCCGTATTTTAATTTTGTCATTTCAACCCCATTCAGAATGATTGCCAGTTTGGTGACTTTATTTTCAGTCATCAGCTTATTAATATTATGGATAAACATTTTTCTTGAATAGTTAGCACGGATGATGTACAGCGGATAATCCACTTTTTGGATTACCGGGATACCATCGCTTACAATTCCTACTGGCGGAGTGTCAATAATAATGATGTCATAACGTCCTCTCAGGTAATCAAGCAGCCTATCCATCCTTGGATTAATAATCAATTCAGACGGGTTTGGCGGAACGGGGCCGGCAGTAATAAAATCAAGATTTTCAAGTGAACTGGTAATAATACAATCAGCAGGTTCGTCTTTGCCAATAAGCAAGGTACTCATACCCTTGCTGTTTTCAACATTAAAACCTAAGTGGATTTTTGGTTTACGCATGTCAAGATCCAGGATCACTACTTTTTTTCCGGAAAATGCAATAACCCCTGCGAGGTTAATGGCATTAAAAGTTTTCCCTTCACCCGAAATTGTAGAAGTCACCCCTATAATTTTAGAACCCGGCTCACTTGAAATAAATTGAAGGTTGGTTCTGATAGATCTGAACGCTTCTGCGATAACAGATTTTGGATTTTTGTCAACCAGGAGCTGTGAAATTGGAATTTCGCGTTTATATTTCGGAATAATGCCCAGCAGGGCGGCATCCGTGTATAACTCAATTTCTTCAAGAGAAGAAAGTTCACTATAAACGAGGTAACGTGTAACCATTAACACGAAAGAGGCAAGAAATCCAAGCATAAGGCATAAGCTCACCACAAGGGTTTTGTTGGGAGAAACGGGTGAAGAAGATGCTGAAGCACGTTCGAGTAAAATATTCTGAGCAACAAACCCGGCAGCACGTATGGAGAACTCGGCTTTTCTTTCGAGAAGCAACGAATAAAATTTCTCATTGATTCCAAAAATGCGTTCCAGCCTGCTGTATTCAGCCTGCTGTCCCGGGATACTTGCAAATGTTTTTTCAAGATCATCAATCTGGTTATTGATTTGGATTATATTTTTTTGAAACTGATCTTCCTGATTAGCCACCATGTTGATGATGAATTGCACTTGGTTATCTATTTTGGCAGCCGATGCTTTATAAATCTCTGTTTGATCCGTAGCCTGGACCAGGATCTGGTCGCGGTCGTTCAGAAGCGCTTGTAAAGCATTTATTGCAATTGCAATATTTCCCTGGTTATATTTTCCAACAATAGAAAGGAGGAAATCATCAATTGGTTTTTTGTCTGAAACATTCTTTTTAACTTCCTCCATTAGCTTTATCTGAAGCTGGAGTGCAATTTTTTCATCTTTAAGCTTACTTATCTTGGCAAAAACATCAGTAACCATTGCGTTGGGATCCATCACTTTATTGGATTTTCTGAAATATTCCAATTTGTCTTCCGAATTACTGAGTGAATCATTTACAGAATTGATGGTGTTGCTGATGAACTTAATAATCTTGTCAGTTACTTCCTTGCTTTTATCAACATCATAATCTATAAATTCAAGGGCTACCTGGTTTACAATGTCAGCGGCTTTCCTGGGATTATAATCCCTAATTTTAACAGAAATGGTCTTTGCATCAGGATTTGCGACAGTTACAATAAGGCTTTTGGCTATGAAGTCTGCCATGTCCATGGTACGGCTCAAAACAAAATAGTAGGCTTCCTGTTTTATAACACTTTGCTGATCAATGATATTTTCATAATCATTAATATTAATCCTGAATTTTGCAAAAGGGGTGGTTACCCATTCATTGACATTGTATTTTTTTTTGACCTTGTGCTTGGAATCTGTATTATAACTAAGAATAAAAGCTGATTTATCTTCAAATTCAATGTAAAAAGGAAAGCCGTAAATTGAAGAATCAATAATTTGTGATTCAACTGTAAAAGGCGATGTTTTATATAATTCATTAACCAGCACCGTTCCCTTTGCAAAATAGCTGATATTTAAAGGCAGTTTGGCGGCAGCACGTTCTGTTATAATTTTTGAGCGCAAAAGCTCCACATCACCGGCAATCCGTTTGGAATTGTTGTCAAAGAACATGTCTTTCTTTTCTCCCAACACTGTTTCGGCTTTGTTTTCATTTGAAAGTTTGACAATAGCACCTGCTTCATAAACCGATGGATTGTAACGCAGGTACAAATAGGCAACTGCTAATGATAAAAAAAGGAAAATTACCATCCATAAAAAGTTCTTTTTTGCAATGATGGCAAAGAGCTTTAAATCGAAATCCTCATTAAGGGGGGTAATTTTCTTTTTAGGCATCAGTAAATTCCTGTGATTGTTTTTGTTAGTTCTCTCAAAGCACTGAAGAAACGGAGCCTGTCATTTACAAGATGCATTTTTTCATTATTGCTGAATTGGTTATTTTCACGTTACGGGTTTGTACGATTTACAATTATGTCGTATACAAGCAAAAAGCTGGTAATAATACCAATAATGGGGAGAATCTGAGTAAAAACCGCCTGTGACGTCCTTGGGACTGGTTCTATATAAATTATATCGTTTGCCTGTAACAGCATATTACCGCGTTTCATGCCATCCATAGTAGAAAGATCCACCAGAGTAACCTGGGGATTGCGTGTATCTCCCCTGATAACTTTTATTTTATAAGCTTTTCCTGTTTCAGTAATTCCACCCGCCAATGCAAGGGCTTCAATTAATGAAGTATTTTCGTTTTCAAGGATAACCACTTTTCCCAATCCGCCTGTACCGGGAAACACAAGTACCCTTCTGTTCAGCACTGTCAATACTACAAAAGGCTTATTATAATATGTTGCATATTGTGTTTCCAATAACTTTTCTGCATCGCGGATGGTTACATCCTTAAT
The DNA here is from genome assembly GCA_039914625.1 of Bacteroidia bacterium. Taxonomy (GTDB): domain Bacteria; phylum Bacteroidota; class Bacteroidia; order AKYH767-A; family OLB10; genus DATEMK01. Next base: position 5,333 of record JBDSOU010000138.1, read on the forward strand.
TTTAACACGCCCGATTATCGGGAGCTTAACATACCCCTCAATATCCACTGTATATCGGATAGCTGTGGTGGAGATATTCTCTGACCCGCCTGTTACTGAAACTGCGCTGGCGGTAAGGTCAATAAGCTTGAATCCATCATTGGTATAAACACTTAACCCGATAATGTCGTTGGGGGCAATTTTATATTCAATATTGGTGAGCGTTTGCTGCTCATTGTAAGGATAATTGTCCGTAGTCTTAAACATTACACTCGGATTTAATTTCCGCTGGCATCCCGAAGCAAGGATTAGAATTAAAAAGAAAACATAAATTTTACGCATGGAGGTTCTGTTAAATTTGGCGTGCAAAAATACTTATTTTTTTAGTGTTGAATTGATCAGGCTATGAAGTAGTTAAGTGAGAGAAACCTTTCGTAAAGTTTGAAATGACTCATGGTTACTGGTTCAATAACTGATGATAAAGCTTTCTTACATCTTCTACTAAACGGGAATAATGAAATTTTGTTCCAACCTGCGCCCACCCGTTTTGCGAAAATTTTGTTCTCAATAAATCATCATTAATGAGCCGCAAAAGGTGTTTGGAAAACAGGGTTACATCCTGTGAAGGTGAAAGCAGGCCGGTTACCTCTTTTATCACCACATTTTCGATTCCGCCTACGTTGGTGCTCAACACAGGTTTGCCGGCAGCCTGGGCTTCAATTAAGCTTACAGGAGTGCCTTCATTTAATGATGTCATTGCAATGATGTCCATACCGGCAATTGCCCAATCCACATTTTTAATCCACGAAGTAAAAATGACATCGGCAGCAGCCATAACGGAATTGTGTTCACAATATTTTAAGCTAAGTTCTTTACAGAGTTGCTGCATTTTCTGCATGTCTTCGCCATCACCGATTATGACTGCTTTTGTTTTTTTATTTGCCTTGTTCAATACATGACTGAAAGCTCTCAAAAATAAATCGTGGTTTTTGATGGCTGTAAGGCGTCCGATGATGCCAACCGCAATTTCATCATCTGCAATTTTAAACTGATCGCGGAAAGATTTTCTTTTTTCGAGCTGGTTTTCGCGGAAGCGGTTTAAATCAAATCCAAGAGGAATTACAGCTGCTTTGCGGGAGTCGCAAATCTTAAAATCTTCGCAAATTTCTTTTTTCTGAATATCGCTGATGGTGATGATGCGGGTGCTTTTTGAAGCAAGATACCGTTCAATCTGCACAAAAAGCTTTGTTTTGAGAGGTGAAAAATAGGAATGAAAGATATGTCCGTGAAAGGTATGAACAATCACTTTTACACCGCAACTTGCCGCAGCAAGCCTTCCCAATGTTCCGGCTTTGGCGGCATGAGTATGAACAATATCGGGTTTGAATTCTTTAATAATTGATTTCAGTTTAAGATATGCAGCACGGTCGTGTTTCCAACTTATTTCCCTGCGCATTTCGGGAAGATATGTGGCTTTTAATCCAAGGTTTTCTAAAATAAAATCGGAGCTTTCTTCTGAATCGAGCTTGATGCCCGACACGATCATGGTTTCAAACTCGGGCTGCAGGTATTTTGAAAGATACGCAACGTTGTAGGTAATACCGCCCAGGTTGAGACGGTTTATGATACGGAGAACGCGGGGCATGAGGTGCGAATGGTACGAATTAACGAATGGGTGCGAAATAACGAATAAAAAGATTTGCTTATCTAATACTTAAAGATGATTTGCTGACAGCTTTTTAACTGTAAATAATATACCAAGTACTAAGTTGCAGATACATTTATCTTTGTACTTCATGCTTTGTATTTGGTACTCTTTATAAACAAAAAACCGCTTTATGGAGCGGGTAAAATAAATCCTCATTTAAATTTTATCTTTGGCAAAAAAATGACTACAGTATGAATAAATTAATTCAAAGGAAATTATTTTTAAAAAGGGAGTTTGAACTGTCTGATAAAGGACTTAAATACAAAGTCCGGAATTTGAGCAGTTATTTTGAAGTAGAAATTCCTTATGAAGAAATTGGTATTAAAAGAATTGATCAGAAAGCGACTAATAATACTCTTTTGATTTTTAGTTGTTTTTTGTTTATTGTTCTTATATCAAAAATATATTTTTTAGCTACTGAACAGCACAACGATTATACTGTTACACTTGTTATTTTATTTGGTTTTTTATTTGTTCTTTTACTAACTTATTTAGGATATAAAGACATAGTCCTAATTGAAGCTCAAAACCCTAGTTTTATTGAATTTTTTGCAAACAGACCGAGTAAGGAAGTGGTCGAAAAATTTATATCTGAATTAAAAAGCAGAACAAAAGGATATTTAATAAATAAATATGCTGAACGAGATTCTAAAATTTCTATAGAAAATCAACTGCATAAAATCAATTGGTTAAAAGATAGAAATGTGATTGATGAAAAAGAATATGAGGAGCTGACAAATAAACTCATTAAACCAGATATTAAATCTATTGGATTCAAAAAATAGATGCTCAATAAACAAAAAAGCCGTTTTACGGAGCGGGTAAAAAGTATTTTCAAATTATCAAATCATATTCTTCTTCCACCAATATTGAAACACAATCAATCCCCAGATGCGTGCATGAATTTCACCGGGGTTTTTCGAAAAGAGCTGCTGCTTCAGTTTTTTTATTTCTTCGGGATTAAATAAATTTTGTTCACGTATGAAATTATCATTGAGCAAATCATCTGTAATCATTGATTTTAATTCAGTACGGAACCATTTTAATAACGGCACTTCAAAGCCCTGCTTTTTGCGATTATATA
>JBDSOU010000281.1:0-20614 GCA_039914625.1 Bacteroidia bacterium
TCCTGTTTTCCTCGCTATCGTAAAATTCGGCAAAAAAACGGGCTGCAACCGTTGATAATACTGAATAATGATTTTTAATCTGGGTGTCTCTGCTGTATTTTAGCGGCATGTTTGTGAGGAAGAAAAAAAACAAAAGCGGAGTCATCAGCATACAAATCATTGATAAAAGTTCCGGCAGATACGAGTTATATCGTACAGTTGGTAGTTCTGATAATAAAATTGAAATTGAAAAATTATTAAAAGATGCCCGCAAGGAAATAGAAACAGTAACAGGTCAGCCAAGCCTGCCATTTGATATCGAAAAAGAAAAAGAACTTTTAGATATTTTTTTCAATGGGATTGAGGATTTCAAACTTACAGGACCGGAACTTTTATTAGGAAAAATCTATGATGAGATTGGATTTAATAAAATACCTGATGAACTATTCAGGCATTTGGTTATAACCCGGTTGGTATATCCTGTGAGCAAACTTAAAACTGTTGATTATCTTTTTAAATATAAGGGTATAGTAATAGATGTGGAGCGGGTTTATCGTTATTTAGATAAACTGCAAAGTCAACAGATGAAACAAATTCAGCAGATCAGTTATGAGCATACTCTTAAAGTATTAAACAATCAATTGTCGGTAGTATTTTATGATGTAACCACATTGTATTTTGAAGCAGCAGAAGAAGATTCTTTTCGTCAAATAGGGTTTAGTAAAGATGGAAAACACCAGCAACCTCAAATTGTATTAGGACTATTAGTGAGCAGTGCCGGTTATCCCCTGGCTTATGAATTGTTTGAGGGCAGCAAATTTGAAGGGCATACCATGATACCGGTCATTGAATCTTTTAAAAAGAAGTTTCAATTGGAAAAATTGATTGTGATTGCTGATGCAGGATTATTGTCGGCCAAAAATATAAAAGCACTTTGTGAACTGCACTATGAATTTATTTTAGGAGCGCGAATCAAAAACGAAACAGAATCCATCAAACAAAAAATACTGTCATTAAAATTAGCAGATGGCCAAAGCAGATTAATCAAAAAAAGCAATGGTGAAAAACTAATTGTAAGCTATTCAGTACAGCGAGCCAAAAACGATGAGTACAACCGCACACGAGGATTACGCAAATTAGAAAAAGCGCTCGCTAAAGGAACCCTTACCAAGAAGCACATCAATAACAAGGGTTATAATAAATATCTCATATTAGACGGTGAAGTAAATATCAGAATTGACTATGATAAATTTAAAGAAGATAAAAAGTGGGATGGATTAAAAGGTTATCTCACCAACACAAAACTTACCAAAGAAACAATTATAGAAAGCTACAAACAATTATGGTACATTGAAAAGGCTTTTAGAATCTCCAAATCTGATTTACGTATTCGACCTATCTTTCATCATCTCAAACGAAGAATTGAAGCTCACATCTGTATCGCATTCGTGTCCTGCAAAATCTATAAAGAATTGGAACGTCAACTTTATCTCAAGAAAGCTACCATCAGTCCAGAAAAGGCTATCAACATACTAAAAACAATTTATTCTATTAGTATTACAACACCCTATTCATACCAGAAACATACAAGGCTCCTTGTCAAAAATAAAGAGCAATCTGACCTGCTAAAATTATTCGATTTGGAGTAGGGTGTCCCAATGAGGAAAACAGGAAATTTCCTAAACTTTAGATGGCAGTTCGATTCTGCCCGGGACTACAATCAGTATTTTAAAAATCGAAATCTTCCTCTGAGATTGCCTCTCCTACACCTAATGAAAGTTCCATAGAAAGAATTACTTTTTACTTAGAGCCTCATCAATAGTTTTGCTTTTTGCCGCACTTCCGGCTGAAGAACCGAAATAATAACTGTAAACCTGGGTCAACAAAGCGCTCAATACCCCCAAAATGTAAACTACAATTTGCCTATCACCATCATCTAACATGGATTTTCTGAAAACCATGATATAAAACATGGCAAAGCACAGTATTGTGGCAGCAATGGCGAGATAGGATGCAATATTCTTTCCAAGTTTGGACGCAGTGGCGCTTTGTTGAACCACTTCTTCACGGTGCCGCGCACTTCCCAAATCTTCGTACATCATCCTGCGTTCCTCCACCGAAAGCTTTTGAAGTTCCAGTTGGTAATCCATCTCCGCTTTTTTCATTTCATTTTCCAACTGCATTTTTTCGCTTTTGGTAGTTATTACTTTATCTAAAGTACCGCCAATGGAGTCAACCAATTTGGATGCTCCTCCTGAAAATAAATCTGTTATAAAGCTCATGATTATTTTTTTTTGAAGATTAGCAATTAATTTTCACCTAAAGATCTTCGAATCCATCCATAAAAATATTTTTGGCTGGAAGGTCTGCCTTTAACTATGCGGATATAACGCGCAATTTTCGCGATAGTAAAGTAGGCTAAAAATTGTTCCGGCTGCATTTTATTAAGTGCTGCTATGGAACCAACACCTAATACTCCATCTTCATTAACATCAGATACTTTTTGCGCTATTATAGAACTCGTACCCACACCGGCATTTACCGCAAAATCAAAAACAGCATTGGCTATGCGCTGATCAGTAATTTCATCTCCTTTAATTTTATCCCAGTAATTTACTTTATAAAATTGTTCAATTTCAGCATTCAGCTCAGTATTATTTGCGAGGTTGGTTGGAAAATTATTTTGCTTTTTTTGCAAATCAATTAATTGCCATCCAATCCAGTTGCTGTTCATCTTACGGGCTATTCCCTTATACGTTTCGCCACCGGGATCATTAGGATCATTTACATATCCTCCCTCATTTTGCAACACCATTTGCAAAGCCTGGTTAAAATCAGCCATACCCTTTTAATTTATAATGCCTACTCTTCTCCGGATTTTTGGCAGCCTCCGTTTTATTTTTTAAATAATATTTACTACAAATATATATTTATACAGCAATACTGAGGAGAAATGAACATTGAACTTCCTAAGTACCCGGGATCGGAGTCGAACCGATACGAGTTTAACCTCACTGGTGTTTGAGACCAGCGCGTCTACCAATTCCGCCACCCGGGCATTTGAAAATGTTTAATCCCTATGAATCGGGATTGAATTGGAGTGCGAAAATAGGATTTTTAAACAGCATTCGTTCATCCTTTAATCTATTTCCCATAAATCAGCTTTATTTTTTCAAAACTGTTCGGCCTGAACTTTAAACATTTTTTTGTTTCTTTGCACCCCTCACCCCGGTTAAAATGCTCGAAAACCCAAGACAAGTTAAAATTTTTTCAGGAACCAGTTCCCGTTACCTCGCAAAAGATATCGCGTTAAGTTACGGCTCTCCTCTTGGAGAGGTAACTGTTACTCCTTTCAGCGATGGGGAGTTTTCTCCTTCATTGGACGAAAGCGTAAGAGGATGTGATGTATTTATCATTCAATCTACATTTGCCCCGACTTATAATCTTTTTGAATTACTCATGATTATTGATGCGGCAAAACGGGCATCGGCACATTACATTACCGCAGTTATCCCTTATTTTGGCTTTGCGCGAAGTGACCGTAAAGACAAACCAAGGGTGGCAATTGCTTCAAAATTAGTTGCTAACCTTTTAACGGCTGCCGGAGCTACTCGTGTTATGACAATGGATCTTCATGCTCCCCAAATTCAGGGTTTCTTTGATGTACCGGTTGATCATCTTGACGCATCTTCGGTGTTTGTACCTTATATCAGAGATTTGAATTTACCGGACATTCTCATTGCCGCTCCTGATATGGGAGGTGTTCACAGGGCACGAGAGTATGCAAAATTTTTTAATGCGGAAATGGCCATCTGCGACAAACACCGCAAACGTGCCAATGAAATTGAAAGCATGACGGTGATTGGCGATGTGGAAGGAAAAGATGTAATTCTGGTTGATGATATTGTAGATACTGCAGGAACAATTACAAAAGCTGCCGATTTAATGCTGAGTAAAGGTGCTTCCAGCGTGAGGGCATTCTGTACACACCCGGTTCTCTCGGGCAAAGCCTATGAAACAATTGAAAAATCAGGTTTAACTGAAATGGTGGTTTGTGACTCCATCCCTCTCAAAAGAGAATCTAATAAAATTACATCCCTCTCAACAGCAGATTTATTCGCTAAAGCTATACGCAGAGTCTATACTTACGAATCTATAAGCGGATTATTTATTAAGGCATAAACAACATCAACGAATACGAATCATTACGAATTTACAAAAATTAAATCAAATAATTTACAACAATGAAATCATTAACAATTACAGGATCGAAACGTACTGAGATGAGCAAGCAGGCAGTAAAACAACTGCGCGGACAGGGCGGGGTTCCATGTGTTCTTTACGGAGGAAAAGAGAATGTGCACTTTGCTTCACCTATACTTAATTTTAAAAATCTTGTTTATACAGATAGTGTACACACAGTTCAATTATCAATTGATGGAACTGATTACAATGCCGTGATGAAAGACATACAGTTTCATCCGATCACAGACCGCATCATTCATATTGATTTCCTTGAAATCAACCCTGATAAAGAAGTGGTGATAGATGTTCCCGTCAAATTAACAGGAGCATCTATTGGCGTAAAAGAGGGCGGACGGCTGATTCAGAAACTGAGAAAATTAAAGATCAGCGCAATGTGGGATAAACTGCCTGATAATGTTGAAATTGAGATTACACCGCTCAGCATAGGTGACTCAGTACGGGTAGGAGATCTTAAAAAAGATGGAGTAACCTTCCTGGATTCGGCAAACAATATTGTTGTCGGGATCAGAATAACCCGTGCAGTTGTTGAAGAAGTTGTTGCTGCTCCTGCTACGGGTGCTGTTGCCGGTGCTGCTCCTGCCGAAGGTGCTGCTGCTCCTGCTGCTGCCGGTGCTGCTCCTGCTGCCGCAAAAACTCCGGAGAAAGGGAAAAAATAAATCTGAAGAGTGAAGTTCCTCATCGTTGGGTTAGGGAATATCGGGGAAGAATACTCCAATACCCGCCACAACATAGGTTTTGATATTGCAGATGCTTTGGCTAAATCAGCCGGAGCATTTTTTTCTTCAGACAGGTTGGCATATAAATGCGAATTTCGTTTCAAAGGAAAAAACGTAACTCTTATAAAGCCGACCACGTATATGAATTTAAGCGGCAAAGCCGTGAATTACTGGTTGCAGCAGGAAAAAATTTCATCCGAACATTTGATGGTCATCACCGATGATATTGCATTGCCCTTCGGAACCATTCGCATACGGGCAAAAGGCAGTGACGGAGGTCACAACGGTTTGTCAAGCCTCATTGAATCGCTTAACACCACAACTTTTGCCCGGCTCAGGTTCGGAATCGGGAATGAATTTAATAAGGGCGGGCAGGTAGATTATGTTTTGGGGAAATGGAACAAGGAAGAACAGAATATTCTTGCCGAAAGATCAGAGATATCTGTTGAAGCGGTTAAAAGCTTCATATCCATCGGGCTTGCAAGAACAATGAATGCATACAATAACAAATAACAAATATTTAACAATCTGCTCATTAAAATTGGCATAATTTTGTACTATCAATAAAAAACAACCGTCATGAAAAAATTTCTACTATCAGTATTCGTATTATTTTCAGTAATACTTACGGCCCGCTCACAGGCAATTATACTTCAGGAGGACTTTGATACTTACGATGGATTAGTAAGCAGCATTCCTGCCGGATTTGTTATTACTTTCAATGACACCTCAACTTGTTCGTCTTGTATAAAATCATTTTATTCATCAGCAGGGTTTTGCGGAGTAACCTGCAATTCGTATAAGTTCGGGCAAGATTCAGCTACTATTATCACCCCAACCTTGACTTCAAATCCCGGTTCCGTTTCATTTTACATGAAAGGAAATGGAAATCCTTCAAGCCTTAATCCTTTTCATTTCAAGGTATATGAATCTCCTGATAGCATAGTCTGGAACCTGGTTCATAGTTATGATTCCATTGTATCCACATCGCAAGTTGTTACATTACCTTTAAACCCTTCTACCAATAATTTAAAATTTTTTTATGAAAAAGATACTTTGGGATACAATGTGGGATTCGATGACTTGGTTGTTTATGGTCCTACGGGAGTGAATGAAAATAGAGGATTGCAGGCAATTTCTATTTTTCCTTCCCCAACTTCAGGTATTATAAATGTAGGTTTCAATTCTCATCAATACAATGATGTTGAAATTAAAGTTATCAATATTTTAGGAAAAGAAGTAAAGATTTTTGACCTTAAAAATAGCTCCACAAAATTCATATTGAATATTGCCGATCAGCCGGAGGGAATTTATCTTTTAAGAATTAAATCGGGCGCTGATGAAATAGTTAAACGAGTCATATTGAAAAAATAAAGCCAATTATAGGTTCACAAATTTTTGTTCCTTTAAATTGATTTGGGATCATCTTCATAAACCCCGGGCTTAAGGATGAAAAAACTAAATAAAAGTTTATCAAGCCGGCTGTGCATCGTAGGATTTCATTCACAAATAAAATATTGAAGTTCCTTTAATCTCTCCGGTTCGAGATAGGAAGTTTCAGGATAAATTGTCAAAGAAATTCTCCACACTTCTTTAGTTACGTATTCATAAAAATCCCGATAACGTTTTTGCGAATCAGTAATGATAATCTTTCTGCTGACAGTTTGCTGAATGCATAACAAACTTTCCTGCTGGGTTTTTATTTAAACTCCTTGCAGGAAAATTATTAGCTGGCAGGATTCGGGTTACAAAAAACTCATTGCTTATAAAAAATCTTTTTAGCGGAAGTTATCAATTCTCTTTTTTATTTTTTAATCATTCAGGATATCTTGGGCAAGCAGTGCATATAATAAAAGCCCCCATACATTGGGATGTGTATTGACACTGCATCTTTTAAAACAGACCCGATTCAGGAAAATGTTATTCTTCCGTGATACTTTCGTAATACTTTAAAAAGAGTTTTGCATCCAAATAGATAATATAAACAAATTAAAAATCAAAAAAAATGAAAAAAATTCTCTTAACAGCAATTGCAACAATATTTGTTGCAGGCGTTTACGCTCAATCGTCAACCTCTAAAATGGATGACACTAAAATGGACAACTCAAAAATGAGTGACTCAAAAATGGATGGAAAAATGCAGGATGGAAAAATGGATGACACAAAAATGCGAATGAAAGATGGTGTGATGATGATGGACAACAAAGTAATGATGTGCAGCAAAAACAAATGCACTCCGCTCACCAAAACTTACACAACAACTGATGGTTGCAAAGTTGCAACAGATGGCACCGTAACAAAGTCCGATGGTTCAACAATGAAACTGATGAACGGCAGCATGATTGGCAAGGATGGAAAGGTTTCTATGATTTCTCATGGTGAGAAAGGGCATGTTTGCAGCGAGAGTTGCCCAATGCATAGTAAAATGTAAATAAAATTGTTTTTTTCATAGGTTAGGTTTTTCAAAAGAGGCACGTTAAACGTAACGCTGCCTCTTTTAATTAAAACATAAAAAAAATGATTCATTCAGGTTTTAGTAAATTTATGCCCTCACAGACTTCTCAACCGCTTAACGGGTTTGAAAATACATTCCAAATGATGAAAAATATTTTAATGATTGAAGATGATAAAAACATTCTTGAGTTAGTGGATATTCATTTAAAAGATATTCATTGCATAACTACAAAATGCGAGAACGGGACAGACGGAATTAAAAACGCACTGAAAAAAAAGTTTGATCTTATTATTCTTGACATAAATTTACCTGACATTAATGGAATTGAGATTTGTAAAAAACTAAGAGCAGAAAAAATTACGACTCCTATCATGATGCTTACTGCACGTTCCGAAGAAATTGATAAAGTAATCGGATTAGAGACCGGAGCAGATGATTACCTGACAAAACCTTTCAGCATCCGTGAATTTATTGCAAGAGTAAAAGCTATTTTAAGAAGAACAGAAATCAATAAAAATGTTCTTGAAATTTCCGGTGAAACAATTTTTTGCGGTGAACTTACTGTTGACTACCAAAAAAGAAAAGTGTTGGTAGGCAAAAACAAAATTGAACTCACACCAAAAGAATTTGATTTGCTTTATTTATTTATTACAAACCAAGGCAAAAGTTATTCGCGCGAAAATTTATTGAACATTGTTTGGGGATATGAGTTCACAGGATATGAACACACCGTAAATTCTCACATCAATCGCTTACGCGCTAAAATCGAACCTGACTTGAACAAACCACAATATATTTTAACCACCTGGGGAATAGGTTATAGATTTACAGATGAAATTAAAACCAATGTCAAAAAATAAATTCAACAATTTATTCTGGCGAATCTCTGCGGTATTTTTTGTGCTGCTTGCATTCATTGGGTTGTCGTATGTGTATATAACGGTTCATTATTCAAATCGTTATTTTGAAGAAGTAAATCAGCACCTCAATAAAAATATTGCTGCTGATATTGCTGCTCACTCAACTCCTTTTACCAATGGGAAAGTAAACGAGAATGCAATGGAAGAAATGTTTAATCATGTAATGTCCATCAATCCGAGTTTAGAAGTTTACCTGTTGGATAATGACGGAAAAATACTTTCCTTCTATGCGCCCGAAAAAAAAATAATTCTTCAAAAGGTAAATCTGAATCCTGTTCAAACGTTTATAAGTACCCACGGAAATCAATATGTTACCGGCAACGACCCGCGGCATCCTAATCTTGAAAAAGTTTTTTCAGCAGCCCCTGTCATCAGCAACAATGTGCAATCGGGATTTATTTATGTGGTGCTTGCAAGTGAAGAGTATGATGCAGTTTCAAAAAGTTTAACGCGGAATTATTTATTGCAGGTTGGTTCGCGCACGATGATACTTACTTTGCTTGCCACTTTGCTTGTTGGTTTATTTATCATTCGCATCATCACAAATAATTTTTCACGAATTATTGAAGTGATGCAAAAATTCCGCGAAGGCGATTTAACAGCAAGAGTAAAAGTGCAATCAACAGGCGATGTAAAACAAGTAGCTGTTATCTTCAACGAAATGGCTGATATCTTAACAAACAACATTGAAAAATTAAAACAAGTTGAAATATTAAGGCGCGAATTGATTGCAAATGTTTCGCACGATTTGCGAACACCGATTTCAATCATACAAGGATACATTGAAACATTGCAAATGAAAGCTGAAACACTTACACCGGAAGAACGCAAACGTTATCTCAACACAATTTCAGAAAGCACGGGCAAGTTAGAAAAATTAGTTTCCGAACTTTTTGAACTATCAAAGTTAGAGGCAAATCAGGTTGAACCTAAAAAAGAACCTTTCTTCATCAGTGAACTTGTAAACGACATCAGTGGAAAATATCAGTTGATTGCTAACGCAAAAAATATTTCAATTCATACGGTACTTTCAAAAGAACTTCCGCTTGTGTATGCTGATGTTGCGCTGATTGAACGTGTGATGCAAAACCTGATTGACAATGCCATGAAGTTTACTCCCGCTGGCGGAAAAATAATTATTAAAACCTGCAAGAGCGAACACGATGTGGAAGTAACCGTTGCCGACACAGGCATTGGCATTCCTGAAAACGAACGCGAACAAATTTTCGGACGATACTATAAGGCAAACAATTTTACCGATTTAAAAAACAGCACAGGATTAGGATTAGCAATCGTAAAAAAAATTCTTGACCTGCATCATTCTACTCTTGATTTGCAAACGAAAGTAAACACAGGAAGTTCTTTTATTTTCAGGTTGCCTGTTTATCAGAGTAATTAAACGATAAAAATGAAACGAATTAAAAAAAAACATCCGCTTGCTGTAAGATGGTTTCATTGGCTAAATTTTCCGGTGCTGGGAATTATGATATGGAGCGGACTGCTGATTTACTGGGCCAACGATGTGTATCGGTTAGGTTGGGGCGATAAAACAATTCTTAAATTTTTTCCCGATTCATTTTACAAAGCACTTAGCGTTCCTTTTCATCTTGCTGATGGAATGGCTTTTCATTTTGTGTTTATGTGGATTTTTGCAATCAATGGTTTGTTGTATGTTCTCTACACTGCATTTTCGGGAGAGTGGAAATACTTGTTGCCAGACAAAAAATCACTTAAAGAGGCGGGGCAAGTGTTGCTGCACGATTTACACATCAGTAAATACAAGCCGCCACAAACAAGATACAACGGAGCGCAAAAAATTGCATACACATTAATCATCATCATGGGATTGGGTTCATTGCTCACAGGAATCGCCATTTACAAACCCGTTCAATTCGGATGGATAACCTTTTTGCTGGGCGGATACGAATGGGCGCGCATAGAACATTTTGCACTCACCATCGGATACGTTTTGTTTTTTGTAATACACATTGCACAGGTTGTAAAAGCGGGATGGAAAAATTTTAGCGCAATGGTTACAGGTTTTGAAGTGGAAAATGTAGTTGTAGCGGAGACAGTGATTCAAGTGGAAAAGGAAACTGAATTAGAGGACTCAATTAAAGCAAGAAAAATTATTCAAGTAGAGAATGTAATTAAAGAAGAAAAAATAATTCAAATGGAAGATGTTGTTGAAACAAAAAAAGTAATTGAAACAGAGAAAGTAATTCAAGAGAATGCGATTGAAGTAACAAAAGATATTGAAGAGAAGAAAAAAGTTCAGGAAGAAAATGCAATTGAAGCGAAGAAAATAGTTGATGCAGAAAAAGAAAAAATTCCAAACGCATCTGCTGATGTTGATGCAAACCAAACAAAAACTTTATTAGCATGGAAACAAAATCAGAAAATCAGCAGGAGAAAGAAGTAAATAAATACATCCGCAGAAAAACCATTTTGTCTTTTTCTGTGCTGATACTATTTTTTGTTTGCGCTGTTGTCGGATGGAAATGGTTAAGACAGCAACCTACAAATGCAGGCGCACTAAAACCGTTGCGCACTTTGCTCAATGCAAATGAAAAAGTAAACAATGCAATTTTCAGCGAAACACATTTAGCTAAAGAGTATCCGAAAAGCATGGCAGTTAAAAATGTTCGTGTAAATGGTAATGTAGGAATGAATGATGATTTTGATGCTGACAATTGGAAACTTATTATCAACCGCCATCCCGAAAATTCTTCTCCTGATTCCACATTGGAATTAACAATGGAAGACATCTATTCAATTCCAAAACGTGATATAGTTTTTGATTTTAAATGTATTGAAGGATGGAGCCAGATTACATATTGGGGCGGAGTTAAATTTTCGGATTTCATTACCAAATATCATTTGGGTACGCACAGCGGAAAAACATTTGACACCAATCATCCCGAAGATTTATATAAATATGTTGGGCTGATGACACCTGACAGCGAATACTATGTAGGCATTGACATTAAAAGTATGTTACAGCCGCAAACTATTTTATCTTACGAGTTAAATGAAAAACCATTGCCAATGAATCAGGGTTATCCGTTGCGATTAATTATTCCGGTGAAATATGGAGTTAAAAATTTAAAACGCATTTGCTATATTTATTTTTCTGACACGCCTCCTAAAGATTACTGGTTTGAACGAGGTTATGTTTATGATGCGGCATTGTGATGAAATAGAAATTACATTTGCTCTATGCAAACAAAACTCATTAACAACTTCCCCTTCATTTCATACAATAAAGAAACATTTAGAGCTCATGAAATGGAAATCCGTAGTCAACATTTTTTTGAATGGATGAACACGCGCAGAACAGTTCGTGATTTTTCTGACAGACACATTCCTGAAAATGTAATTGAAAAAATAATTCTTTCTGCATCAACAGCACCATCTGGCGCGCACAAGCAGCCGTGGACATTTTGTGTAGTTAAAAATCCTGAAATAAAAAAACAAATCAGGCAAGCTTCCGAACAGGAAGAAAAAGAAAGCTACGAAAACAGAATGACGGAGGAATGGCTGAAAGATTTGCAACCGATAGGAACTGATTGGCAAAAACCATTTTTAGAAATTGCACCCTATCTTATTATCGTTTTCAAGAGAAGCTATGAATTGGAAAACAATAACCACAAACATCAGAATTATTACGTAACCGAAAGTTGCGGCATCGCCTGTGGATTTTTGCTTGCTGCCATTCATGATGCAGGATTGGTTGCGCTAACACATACACCAAGCCCTATGAATTTTCTATCAAAAATTTTGAACCGTCCAGAAAATGAAAAACCATTTTTACTAATTCCTATTGGTTATCCTGCCGAAGAATGTTGGGTTCCCGATTTGCAAAGAAAAAGAATTGATGAAATATGTGTTTGGATTTAGTTTAATTTTTTTACTTAAAAATAAACAGTTGAAAAAACCGTCATGTCATCCAAATAAAAATAGCTGATGTTCAGGCAGCGCTATTTATTAGAACCTGCAAAAAAGGATGGACAAAGCGTCAAAAATAATTTTAGCCGCAGCAGCCAAAGGTGCAAAATTATTGCTTTTGGCGAAACATGGCTGAGGGGTTATCTGCATGGTTAGATATGTGCAGCGATGCGGCAATTTGGAATCACGAACCAACACCCGAATTATTTGCTACACTAAAAGTTAACAGCGTAACAGTTTGCGGCAGCGAAACGCAAAAACTTTCTGCTCTTGCAAAGAAAATAAACAAAAATAAAAATTGTATCCTTTCGTGATAATTTCGTGATACGATTTTTTTTGTTTTGCATCAAATAAATAACACAAACAAAAAAAATGTCAAAAATTCAAATCATTTTATTAGCAGCTATCTTAGTTTTCAATGGCGGTTGCGGCAATGCTCAATCACAAAACAAAAAATACCCTGCCCCCCCGGTTGCAACACACAAAACAATTTTTCCAATGCAACTTTCAGATGCAGAATGGAAATCAAAATTAACGGACGAACAATATTATATTTTGCGCGAGGAGGGAACTGAACGTGCAGGAACAGGAAAATACAACCACTTTTATGAAAGAGGAACGTATTATTCCGCAGCAACATTACAACCACTTTTTAGTTCCGAAACAAAATTTGATTCAGGCACAGGGTGGCCAAGTTTTTTTGCAGCCATCAATCCTGATGCAGTAAGATTGATAATTGACAACAGTGATGGCATGACACGAACCGAGGTAGTTGACAGCAAAAGCGGTTCGCACCTTGGGCATGTATTTGATGACGGACCTGCACCAACCGGAAAAAGATATTGTATGAATTCGGCAGCACTCATCTTTGTTCCTGAAGGCGGAAAACCTCCGGTTAAATCTAAATAATCATTTGTAAAAAAAATAATAGAAAATAAAAAATGAAAATCAATTTAATATTTATTGCGCTGCTTACTTTAAGTTCATGCGCAAATTCGCAAAACAATAACGAAAAGTTTCCTTTAGGTTCTAAAAATATTTCTGCTAACGAAGCAGTAGCCACTTTTGCCGAAGGATGTTTCTGGCATTCTGAAATTGTGTTTCAAAGTTTAGTTGGAGTGCGCGATGCCGTGTCAGGTTATTCAGGCGGCAGCGACACACAACCCGATTACGAAAAAGTTTGCACAGGCACAACAGGACATGCAGAGGCGGTGCAGGTGTATTACGACCCTTCAAAAATTTCTTATGAAACATTGTTAAAAGCATTTTTTGCAAGCCAGGACCCTACAACATTAAACCGCCAGGGAAATGATGCCGGAACGCAATACCGTTCTGTTGCTTTCTATCGCAACGAAAAAGAAAAACAAATTATTGATGCAGAAATAAAACAACTCACTGCCTCAAATAAATACAGCAGTAAAATTGTAACAGAAGTAATGCCGTTCAAAAAGTTTTATCCTGCCGAAGAATACCACCAGGAATATATACACAACCATCCTGACCAGGGATATGTGCGCAATGTTTCCATTCCTGATTTTATGGAATTCAAAAAAGATTTTAAAGCAAATTATAAGTGAATAAATTATGCTGATGAAAAATAAAATCATTGCGTTGTTCTCTCTTGCATTACTTATTGCAACAATGAGTTTCAAGAGCACTCAGAATTTTGAAACTGTTACAGTTATAGAATTGTTTACATCACAAGGCTGTTCAAGTTGTCCTCCGGCTGATCGTTTATTGTCTGAAACAATCAGCGATGCAAAAAAACATGACAAAAAAATATTTGCACTTTCATTTCATGTGGACTATTGGAACCGCCTCGGCTGGGCTGATCCCTTCAGTGATAAAAAATTTTCACAGCGCCAAAGTGAATATGCAACAATCCTGAACCTTCAGACTGTTTACACTCCGCAAATGATTGTAAACGGCAGTCATGAATTTGTTGGTTCAAGTAAAAATGAATTGGAAGATGCGCTCAATAAATCTTTAAGCACCAAACCAATGGCAAATTTTAAAACATTGGAATCAACTTTACAAATCGGAAATCCAATACATGTGAAATATGAGCTTGATGGGAATTATGCAAAATGCAAAATAAATTTCGCTTTGGTATCGCTTAGTGAAACCACTTTAATAAAAAGAGGGGAAAACGGAGGGCGCACATTAAAAAACGAAAATGTGGTCAGGCAATTCATTTCAATTCCTGCTGCTGAAAATGGAGAAATAAGTTTTGATTTGTCCCCGGTTCCTGCAAGCAGCAATACGGCAATTATAGCATATATACAGCGCAGCGATTTAAAAATAGTTGGCGCTGCTATGACAGAGTTGAAATAAAAATTGTTCTGCTAACTTTTAACAAATGAATTCATAAAAGCGTGTTGTAAGCATCACTATAAATTGCTTCTAAGAATTTTTCACCCAATCCTGTTTGATGTGTTTCATATCACTGATATTTTTCTGATCCGGCTCATTGCTGATTTCAAAGAATAATTTTTTCCTTTGCCTTGTATGTATTCTTCTAATCTTCGGTCAAGTTCAGATTTTTGCTCATCAGTTAATAATGTTTCTTGTTCAATATCGCTTTTAACTATAGTGTAAATAGCTTTTAGTTTTTTCTCTTCTGCATTGTCATTAAAGTGATACAGTTTTTGTCGAAATTGAATGTTGGTCATGAAATTTTATTTTCTTCAAATTTTAGAATCATTTTTTGAAAAGTTTATCCCCTCAGCTTAACAAACTTTCTCCAAAGGAGTCCTTCGGACCTGTTGGCTTTTTATTTAAACTCCTTGCAGGAAAATTATTACCTGCCCGGATTCGGGTTACAAAAAATAATTTAAAAAATAATTCGATGGCTTTAAAAATTATCCGATTTTTGATTAAAATTAAAATCATGGCTTCCATTGACAATTTAAGAAATAATATTATTGATACGCTTTTTGCTATTACCAATAAAGATTTTCTAACGGCTATTGGTAAAATAATTGATAACACTAAAACCGACATGGATGTTGCCCGGCTTACTGAAGAACAAAAACTAATGCTTCAGATGAGTGAATCAGACATTAAAAACGAACGGATGATTTCTCAAGACGACTTAGACAAAAATGATCTTGAATGGCTAAAAAGAAAATAGTATGGACTGAAACTGCTTCGCGGCAAAGGCGCGAAATACTCAAGTAATGGACAGCGAGAAACAAATCAACTTCTTATGCCATTAAACTCATAAAAATTATCAGGAACCGTCTTAAAATAATTTCAAAAAATTCCGGAACAAATAAAAGAATCGAATTTCCTGATACAAGAGTGGCAGCAATGGGTCATTTCAGCATTTTTTACAAAGAAGAAAAAGAACAAATAATTGTTACCTCCTTTTGGGATAACAGGCAAGACCCTAAGAAGCTTTTAGAGTTGTTAAGAAAATAAATTCACTTTATTTTTTGTTGTAGAAAAATTTATCCCGGCAGCTTATCAAACTTTCCTATTGGGTTTTTATTTAAACTCCTTGCAGGAAAATTATTAGCTGCCAGGATTTAGGGCTACAAAGAATGATTTTTGTTTTTTATTCCAGATAGAATTATCTTTGAAGAAAATAAAAACGAATGACCTATCTGTTGAAAATAAAAAACGACAACAAAGCCAAAGCATTGATTCAGTTCCTAAACAGCATTGACTATGTTGAAGTGAAGGAACAGGATAATTATTCAGAATGGAAAGAAATTGTGCATGAAGCTGAAAAAACGAAATCCATTCCCCTCTCTAAAGCTTTAGCCGAAAGCGGGCAATGGAAAAACAAATAAATAAAATCAATCCACCTACGAATGAAAAAAACAAGCGCGCAAATAGAAATTCTTCAATTTCTCAGCATGATGGAAACATCTTCACGCCAAAAAGTATTGACGTTTATTAAATCGCTTTTGAAAAATCAGAATAAGAAAAAAAATCATCATGCTATTTTGGAATATGCCGGTGCGTTTAATGGAAGCGATCTTGATGAAATGAAATCGGCAATCGAAAATGGTTGCGAAAGAATTTACAAGGATGAATGGTAAAAACTTTTCGCTTGACACTAATATTGTAATTGCACTTTTCGCTGAAGACAAAAATGTAATAAAGAATATAGAGAAAGCCTTCGGAGTATTTGTACCAATTATTGTTTTAGGGGAACTTCTTTACGGTGCAGAACTTTCTTCAAGAAAATCAGAGAATATAAAGAAGCTTGACTCTTTTTCGAAATCGTGTGAGATCATTTATCTTACTTACCATACTGCAACAGTTTATGGAAATTTAAAAGCAGCTTTAAAAAAAAAGCCGGCACCCCGATTCCTGAAAATGATATTTGGATTGCAGCAATGACTATTGAAAACAACCTGACACTCGCCTCAAGAGACCGGCATTTTGATTTGGTTAAAGGGTTGAAATGTGTTCGATGGTAACAAACTTTCTCCATAGGAGTCCTTCGGACCTCTTGGGTTTTTGTTTAAACTCCTTGCAGGAAAATTATTAGCTGCTGGGATTTCGGGTTTCAGGATTCGAGTTTCATTATGAAAGTCGGGAACCATAAATGAATCTGCACACCTCAAATTTTTTATCAGAAAATCTATACGCAATCACCCAGTCTTTGTAAGTATAACACCTGTATTTGAATTTTGCAAGAGATGGATGTTTGCAAAAACCTATTTTAGGCCTGGCTCTTGCTAATTTAATTATTTCAGTTTTTATTTTTTCAGCCCATCTGTTACCACTGCCAGGCGTGTTGAGGTTTTCCACAAAAAGCGCTGCCTTAATTATAGCATTAAGCGCACGTTTGCTGATAACAACCTGCATTATTTCTTTTTCTTTCTTGATTTGGCAAGTTCTTTCTTCACTGTTTCAAATGCCTCATCAATTCCGTATTTATGCCCGTCTTCTTTGGCAAGCCACATTTCTAATTGTTCCTCTGAAGGTTTTATTCCCGGAAGAGCCATTTCTTCATCAGTAAGCTCATAAACTGTATGCGTTTCTATGCCCATCTCTTTTGCAATTTTAATGAGTAAATCAATTTTATTTTCAGAATTTGATTTGAATGTTATTGCTTTCATTTCTCTCCGTTTAATACAAATTTAATTCATTTTTTGAAAAATTTATCCCTGCATCTTAAAAAACTTTCCTGTTGGGTTTTTATTTAAACTCCTTGCAGGAAAATTATCAGCTTTCTCTTCAGATTCAAAAAAACCTTACAAATCTGATTTCATATTAAAGATTCCTAAAGATCAAACGCATTTTCCGGAAAAAGAATCAACTTTTTTTAATAATGGGAACAACTTTATTAAAAAAGATTGACAATCTTATGATTACAAGTTTCCACTAATAGAAAACTGATGTCCGTTTAAGGTCCTTCGAGAATGCGAACACTTCCTTCGATAAAGTGCATCCTTCCTTCGATAAAGCGTACATTTCCTTCGATAAAGCGAGCGTTTCCTTCGATAAAGCAAGCGCTTCCTTCGATAAAGTGAGCGCTTCTTTCGATAATTTGAATAATTTAGTGCCAAAGGCAAAAACATGGCTGAACATAACAAAACCGGGAAAAAAGGAGAAGATTTAGCCGTAAAATATTTGCGTGAAAACGGCTACGATGTTATCGAATGTAACTGGAGATTCAAGCATTATGAAATTGACATCATCGCAAAAAAAGAAAACATACTTTCCATTGTTGAAGTAAAATCGCGCACCGGAAATTTTTTCGGTGAGCCGGAAGAAGGAGTGACCAAAAAGAAAGAGCGTTTTTTAGCGGATGCTGCTCATGAATATGTTTGCTTAAAAGACCTTGATGTGGAAGTCAGGTACGATATTATCTCCATTACTTTTTTTGACGAAAAGCATGAATTGAAGATGATTGAAGATGCTTTTTATCCCTTTTCCTGAACGGTGTTGGAGTGCTTTTAAACAGTGCCACTGCTAAAAACCCTACCTTTGCACTCTCAAATTAAATACAATGCGCAAAGAAAATTCAGGAAGAAATCGCAGCAGATCTTACGGTGGAAAAAAATCCGGTGGATTTGAAAAAGGCAATTTCAGAAAAAGAGATGATGACAGAAAACCCGAAGAGGGGTCTTCTGAAAGACCACGAAAAACTTTCCGTGATGAAAAACCAAAAAGTGGTTTCAGACCTGAACGGAAAAGAAGCTATCTCGGCAAATCAAATGAAAGTTCTTTTGGTGACCGGAGGAAAAACTTTCGTGATGATAAACCAAATGATGATTCATCCTCTGAACAAAAAAGAAGTTATAGCCCACGGTCAAATGAAAATTCTTTTGGTGACCGAAGGAAAAGTTTTCGTGATGATAAACCAAATGATGATTCGTCCTCTGAACAAAAAAGAAGTTACAGCCCACGGTCAAATGAAAGTTCGTCTGACAGACCACGCAGAAATTTTCGTGATGACAGAAAACAAAGTGAGCCGCCTTCTTTTATGCATAAAAAAAAATATGCTGACCGTGCAAGCAAAGTTGAAAAGAACAAACGCAAGCTTGATTTCGGACAGGAGTTTACAAATAAAGAAGAAGAAAAAGACAAAGAAGGATTTGATAATAAAAAAGAAAGAAGAAGCTTTTCGGGTGATAAAAGAAAACCGTTTGTCCGAAAAGAATCGTTTGGAGAACGAAAAGATGAGAAAACATTTTCTGAACGTAAACCATTTCGCGAAAGCGAAAGAAATAATTTTCGAAAAGATAAAAAAGATTTTTCCAGAGATAGAAAACGTACACCCAGAACCGTGAAACCGGAATCGGATTTAATCCGTCTCAATAAATACATTTCCAATGCAGGAATTTGCAGCAGACGCGAAGCGGATGAAATGATTGAAGCAGGTGTGATTTCAGTGAACGGAGAAATTATTTCAAGGCTCGGAACAAAAATTTCTCCAACTGATGTTGTAAAATATAACAATGAAACTTTGAGAAGAGAGCGAAATGTTTACGTGCTGCTGAACAAGCCAAAAGATTATATCACCACTTCGGATGATCCTGAAAAAAGAAACACGGTAATGGAGCTGATTGCCGATGCGTGTAAAGAACGTATTTATCCTGTCGGAAGATTAGACAGGAATACAACGGGTGTATTATTATTCACGAACGATGGCGAGCTTACAAAAGGATTAACACATCCAAGTTCCAATATTGGAAAAATTTATCATGTGGAACTGGATAAAAATGTAACCGCTGCTGACATGGATAAAATTGCCGCAGGCATTGAACTCGAAGACGGCATGGCTTATGTTGATTCTGTTGCGTATGATGATCCTTCGGATAAATCGCACATCGGTTTAGAAATACATTCAGGGAAAAACCGGATAGTAAGAAGGATTTTTGAATCGCTTGGTTATGATGTTCGAAAGCTTGACCGCGTTTTTTTTGCCGGACTTACAAAAAAAGATTTATCCCGTGGCAGATGGAGATTTTTAACGGACATGGAAGTAAGCTCTCTGAAAATGATGACAGGAAAAAAAAGAAGGTCTAAAACGGAAGTTCTTTCTGAAGACTGATAATTTCATTTTATTTGGAATGATTGAATGAAGCTCGTTTCGAAAATTATTTTTTTAGTACTCATATCTTTTTATTCTTTTTCGCAAAATAAAAACTCCGTTTTTGAATCTGTTGATGCAAAAATTTTAAATCTTCCTGCTTACAAATCAGATGATTTAGATACCTTGTCTGAATTGATTACAAAGGATTTTTCTACTGAGTCAGAAAAAGTAAGAGCTGTTTATGTTTGGGTTGCAAACAATATTTCTTACAATACCGAGAAGTATTTTGCCGGAAGAAACAGGCTTTCAGAACTATCAGGAGAACAGGTTGAAGGGGAGTCAGCAGAAGAAATTATTAGTTCCAGGCAAGCTGTTTGTGAAGGGTATTCAAATCTGCTAAAGGCACTTTGCACCAAAGCAGGAATTTCATGTGAAGTCATTGAAGGAATTGGACGGCCCGAAAATGATGCTGATTTACATGCATGGAATGCCATAGACATTGATGGAGAGTGGAAATTACTGGATGTTACTTGGTCTGCTGGGGCAGTGAATATGAAAAACAAAAAGTATTACAAAAGTTTTTCGGATCAGTTTTTTCTTTCAGCTCCTGCTGAATTTATTAAAACACATTATCCCTTTGATCCGATGTGGCAATTGCTTTTGCATCCTGTAAACAGAAATGAATATGAGGCTAAAAAAATAATATCCGGGGATATAACAATTTTTCAGTACAGCGACTCCATCAATAGTTATTTGCAACAAGATAGCATTTCGCAGTTGATTGCGGCTTGCAGGCGCACATACGAATATGATTCCAGAAACAAAATAG
>JBDSOU010000262.1:0-17744 GCA_039914625.1 Bacteroidia bacterium
ATTATCAAGAGTACTAAAACTTCTGCTCATTCCGGTCATTATATAGCCGCCATCTGATGTTTGTTGAACGAAG
Organism: Bacteroidia bacterium; assembly: GCA_039914625.1. Taxonomy (GTDB): domain Bacteria; phylum Bacteroidota; class Bacteroidia; order AKYH767-A; family OLB10; genus DATEMK01. Next base: position 74 of record JBDSOU010000262.1, read on the forward strand.
CTACAATTATCAAAATCTGTTCCACCAAAAGTTTTTGTCCAAAGCGAATCTCCATTGGAATCGGTTTTGATCAAATAGACACTCTCATTTGTACCGAAACTAAAAGTCCATCCGACAATAATATATCCTCCATCCGAAGTTTGCTGAACAGAATAACCCCAATCAACATCTGTTCCTCCAAAAGTTTTTGTCCATTTAACATCTCCTTCTGCATCAGTCTTTATTAAATAAACATCATAATTACCTGCACCGAAACTATTAGTATATCCGGTCATAACATATCCTCCATCAGTAGTTTGCTGAACTGAATAGGCCAAATCATTTCCCATCCCCCCATAAGTCTTCTGAAATGTCACCTGCCCCTCCATTTCAGAAATAAACAGCAGCGAAATAATAATAGTTAAGATAGTTGGTTTAATCATAGATGCATCTAAATAATTCCCGAAGGTAAGGATTTTAGTTATAATCTTTTGTTACCTTTATATAATAAGGAATGGTCGGTTCCCTATCCCCGCGCATACTTTCCCCATCATCGCGTACGGCTTCCCCATTACCGCTATAGCCTTCCCCGTTATCGCGCACGGCTTCCCCATCAACGCGTAAGCCTTCCCCGTTATCGCGCACGGCTTCCCCAACATTGCGTAAGCCTTCCCCCTTATCGCGGACGGCTTCCCCACCATTGCGCAAGCCTTCCCCGTTATCGCGCACGGCTTCCCCATCATTGCGCAAGCCTTCCCCATTCAAAGCGGAAAAAATATTTTTGCTGACTATTACTTTTTCCGTCAATTTCCCTTCAGCTTTTTAAAATTTCTTACATTATTTCTTACACCATTTTGTAAGATTTTTAACCATTACATGCAGCAATTTGCCCTCTGTTGCTGTGGCAGTTGCCGGTTCAAACCGGGTATTTTCAATAAAATCTTACATGCTTATTGTTAGAAAAAAGTAAAACTGCAAAATCTAACTATACCGCAAACGTATATTTACCGAAACAAAACAAAATAAAATTATATCTTATGAAAAACAAAAACATCAACAACTTAAAAAGAGTACTAATGCAGCAATTAATGTTTCACCGTATTATAGGTCTCATCAGCCAGGCGGAGTATGAACAATTAATTGCATCTGTGCCCAGCTTCCTTGAAGCTTGCACTATTCTTAAGCCCCTCGTTAAAGCAGCCGATGACGAGCTGGTAAAATACAGGGAACTGATTACATGGGTGGCAACCGAAAAACGGAGAGAACGCGAGTCGCTTGCCTTGTATTCTTTCCCCATTCTTGAATCTGCCAGGGCATGGGGAATTAAGAACAAAAATACTAAAGTTACCGAAAATTGTGATCTTTCCTATGCAGAAATGATCAAATTGGGTTTTCAAATCCTTCTTGATCGCCTCCGTGTTGCACAATCGGTTATTGAACCTAACATCCCTGTTCTTGCCGATTATAAAATTACACAGGCTGTTTATGATGAGTGGGTATTAAAAACCGATTTATTGGCTGAATTTCTCAATAATGGTCCTAAATCAGCCATTAACAAACGCAAACAAATTGGCAAAAATGTAATAACCCTTTTTAAAGCTGCCATGCTGCACTTCAACACACAGGTAGTTCCGCTTTCATCTAATTTCAAGTCGCATCCTGATTTTTACATAACGTTTGTTAACGATTCTGTTATCGGTTCAGCCAATACTCATCATTCGCGTCTTCTTGCACATTGCCAGACTGAGTTAGGCGAAAAATTATTCGGATTGACAGTAAAAGTGGACACATTTACTGATCCCGATACCGGCAAAACATATAAATCCGCTTCAGCCACCACCAATCCTGATGGTGATGCTGAAGTAATTGAGTTTTTTGCGGGTAACCGTACCGTTACTGTTTCAGGTCCGAACATCGAAACCACCACGTTCCCTGCTATCCAATTCGAACGCGGTAAAGCCATTGCTCACACATTCATTGTACGTCCCAAATTTTCCAACATTCCCGCCCCGCAGGAAAATCCGCAAAACGTTACACAATAAAGATTTCTGTAAGTTTCCATAATGAGAGGGAGCGCGCCAAAACGCCTCCCTTTTTTGGTCACTGATAGTTCCAAGATAAAAAATATTTTTATTTTAGAGGCGTATCGCTAAACCCGGAAGGATAAAAAACTGCCAGCCGCGTGGTGAGTTTCAATAATTTCTGGAGAAATGGAATATATTTTTGAGATAATAGTGACATGGATTCTTGCATATCCGGGAGCTTTTTTAAGATATTTATGGCACAGAGGTAAAATTCCTTATAAAGAAATTTTATATGATTCAATGTGGGATAATTCGCAATTATTTTTATTATTTTAATAATTATTATTTATAAAATTGTCACTTAATGAACCTTGGCCCTTGTTTTTGTTGCGCACGAGCTTGCGAATGCACACACCACAAGGTGATAAAAAATTCACGTTATAATTTTATCGTCCGTGAGGACACGGACGATGGCAGAAAAACCCTTTATTTTATACCATTCAAAATATCTTCCACCTTTTTCACCACAGCTTCCTGGTCCTCTACTTTTTTCTTAGAATCCTCCTGTTGTTTTTTCAATTCTTCATTTTTGTTCTCAAGCAATTTTATATCGGCATTGTTCTCATCAATATTGTTTCCGAGTTTTTCAGCCTCTTTTTCCAGATCTTTCTTATCGCCTTTAAATTTTTTCAGGTTCTTAGCAGCCAAATCATGCTCGGGCGATTTTTTGTCGCTGATCTCGTCAAAGGTTTTTTCCTGGTGCATGAGCTGTTCCAGTTTTGAAGCCTGCTGAACTTTGTTTTCGTCTCTTTTTGCGTTGCTGCTTTCTATTTCCCGTTGGTTTTTACTTATATCACCTACATTGTCATTTTCAGCAGTTACCTGCTTATTAAGAGTTTTTTTCAGGACATTTAATTTATCTTTCTCCACATTCAATGTTACCGTTACAATTTTCCTGTATTGATCAGCGGCAAACTCATGCAATGACTTTTTAAGCGCTTTTACCTTTTCTGCTTCGCTATTTTCGTCTATAAATGTTAAACTGTCTTCGGTAACAAAAGCTGTAAACTCAACGCCTTCATTAGTTTCATACAGTTTAGAGTAAATGATAAAAGGTTTGGACGAAAAATTTTTATTAACAGCACCGTAAATTACAGTCTCACCGTCACTTTCTTTGATGCGTGCCCTGGTATTATCCTCTAAATATTTTTTCATAGCCTGGTGTATATCTTTCAATTTCGCTTCCGGAATATTTACCGTGTAGCCCGGCTGCATGCCACGGCTTATTTGTTTGTTTACAGGGGTTATGGTTATTTCCTTTTGGCAATACACGTTAGTGTTTAAAAACAGTGCCATCGCGGCAACAAGAGCCGGTACATTTTTCATAGTCATATCAGTTTTAGTTTTAGTACAAAGTTAATTATCTTTTGCGAAGAAGGAAAAAACACTTAATTGCACGCGGCAGTTAACTTTAAACTTTAAACTTTCGCCATCGTCCGTCCGCACAGACGATGCAATAAACATTTCTTTTAAGTTACCATAATGACTGGGAGCGCGCCAAAACACCTCCTTTTTTCAGTTTAAGGTTTAAAGTCTGAAGTTTAAAGTTCTGAGACACGGCATCCAACTTTAAACTTTAAATTTCCAACTTTAAACTTTAGACTTCAAACCCCTACCTTTGTACCCTAAATAAATATAAATGAACACATTTGAAGAGTTGGGGATCAGCGGGGAGATTATTAAATCAATTACAACGCTTGGTTTTGAAAAACCAACTCCTATCCAGGAACAATCTATTCCGGTCTTATTAACAGGCACCAGGGACTTTATGGGGCTTGCCCAAACCGGCACCGGCAAAACGGCTGCATTCGGCTTGCCATTATTACATTTGCTTGATTTTGAATCAAAGAAAACACAGGCTCTTATTCTTGCGCCCACGCGTGAATTGTGTGTGCAGATTTCAAAGGACATTATCAACTATTCTAAAAACACTGCTTCCGTGAGGGTGGTTGCCGTTTATGGCGGAGCAAGCATTCAGGGACAAATCAGTGATATAAAGAGAGGCGCTCAAATTGTGGTTGCAACTCCGGGCCGTTTGCTCGATTTGATTTCAAGACGCGCCATTGATATTTCACTGATAAAATTTGTGGTGCTTGACGAAGCCGATGAAATGCTCAACATGGGTTTTCAGGAAGATATTGATGAAATTCTTAAAAATACTCCTGCAGAAAAACAAACCTGGCTCTTCTCTGCAACCATGCCTGATGAAGTGCGGAGGATTGCAAAAAAGTACATGGAGAATCCTTTTGAACTTACCGTAGGAAAGAAAAATACGGGAGCCGAAAACATCGAACACCGTTATTATGTAGTACACGCCCGCGACCGTTATGCAGCTTTAAAAAGAATTGTAGATGCAACGCCTGATATTTTTGCAATTGTCTTTTGCCGTACCAAAATTGAAACCCAGGAAGTAGCAGAAAGCTTAATCAAAGATGGTTACAATGCCGATTCATTGCACGGTGATTTAAGCCAGCAGCAACGCGACAAAGTAATGAAGCGTTACCGCGAAAAGTCGTTACAGCTTCTGATTGCAACTGATGTTGCCGCACGCGGAATTGATGTAAATAATGTTACGCACGTTATAAATTACAATCTTCCTGATGAATTGGAAAGTTACACCCACCGGAGCGGAAGAACAGCCCGTGCCGGAAAGTCAGGAGTATCTATATGCATCATCAACACTAAAGAAGTTTTTAAAATAAAGCAGATTGAAAAATTATTAAGCAGCAAATTCATTTATTCTAAAATTCCTGATGGAGTTGAAGTGTGCGAACAGCAATTATTAATGCTTGTAAAGAAAATTCATAATGTGGAAGTAGATGAATCAGGTATTGAAAAATACCTTCCCGGAATTTATGAAGAGCTTAAAGACCTTGACAGGGAAGAATTGATTAAACGTGTGGTATCAATTGAGTTCAATCGCTTTCTTGAATACTATCGTAATGCAAATGATCTTAATATTGACTACTCTAAAAAAGATCACGTTCGCGGAGGTGATGAAAAATACCGCAGCGGCTCACCAAGAATGTTTATCAACCTCGGTTCAATGGATGGTTTTGATACCGGAAAAATGCTGGGCTATCTGATTGACATAAGCACGTTGCCTAAAACTGCTTTCGGAAGAATTGACATTAAAGGAGTGTATTCTTTTATTGATGTGGAAGAAGATAAAATTCAGGATGCATTGACCTCCTTTAAAAACGAAGTATATAAAGGCAGACGCGTGAGAGTAGATATTTCCTCCGGAGCGGGTGGAGGCAAAAGGCCTTCAGGCGGCAGGGATGGCGGATACTCAAGAGGAGGTGGAGAACGATCAGGAAGATCAGACCGATCCTACAAATCAGATAAATCCTACAGATCAGACAAGCCCGAGAGATCACAAAGCTCAGACAGCGGCAAATGGCAGGACGTTATGGAAAAATCAGGTGACTGGGGAAATAAAAACAGCAAAGGCGGTTTCAAAAAAAGAAGCAGTGATCGTACTGAAAAAAGAAAAAGAAATAAAAGCTATTGATGTTTTAGAACACTTCGCAGAGGATTGCAACTATTTTCATTAGGTTTCGTAATAAAATCTGATCCAATTTATAAACTCATAAAATTTAGAAAGCCTTATGCTTGATATTCTCGGAAAACTGAACGACATAAAACAAAAAATGGAGGATGTAAAAACTCGCCTTGATACAATTACCGTTGAAGGAAATGCCGGTGACAGCGCAGTGCAGGTTATAGTTACCGGAAACCGTGTCGTGAAAAGTATAAAAATTGAAGACGCACTTTTAACCCCTGCCCGGAAAGAAGAATTACAGGAATTAATTGAAGTTGCCATGAACCGTGCATTGGAAAAAGCACAAAATATTTCCGAAACCGAAATGCAATCCGCAGGAAAAGGATTGCTGCCCAACATACCGGGACTTTTATAAAATAATTATCACGCATCAATTGCATGATTTCGGCTTTTATTAAAAGAATTTTATCAAATTCTGGTTACCAATTATCAAAAATTGATGGAAGCAGTGATACAGATCATTACATCCGTTTGCATGGAGAAGAATCTGTCCGCACTAAATCTTTTTATAACATAGGAGCCGGAAGCTTTTTTCATCCCTGCTGGACTAACGTTGATCATTACACGAATAATAATTATTTCAAGGATAATGGACAGGTAAAAGGAATTAATTACGATTTATTTTCTCTTCAGCCGCTTCCCTTGCCGAATGTTTCTGCCAGTCTTATTTATACAAGTCACACCATTGAGCACGTAAATAATGAAGCAACGCAAAATATTTTTAATGAGGCATTCCGGGCTTTAAAGAAAGATGGAATGCTGCGTATTGTGACCCCCAATATTGACATTGAATACCGTGCATGGCGCGAAAACGACAGGGCATATTTTTTCTGGCTCGATTGGTATAGTAAACCGGAAGATGTTGAGCGTGTAAAAATCACAATGCCATTAATGGAGGCGAGTACTTCCCAAATCTTCCTCGAAAACTTTGCAGCTTATGCATCATCATTGCATAAAGAAGGAAATCGAAAAATCAGTGATAAAGAATTAGAACGGATTTTTAATGAAATGAGCTATGTTGATGCGCTTAACTATTGTACTTCCACATGTACTGTTGAAATACAAAAGCAAAATCCTGGAAATCATATTAACTGGTTTAATAAAGAAAAACTTTTTCGCATGTTAAACCAGGCAGGGTTCGAAAAAATTCATCATTCAGCTTACGGGCAAAGCTTTTCGCCTGTGATGCGCAACCTTAAATATTTTGATACTACGCTTCCTAAGGTTTCTTTATATGTAGAGGCGATAAAGTGATCTGAATTTACAAAACAAAAAAAGGCTGCCTTTATAGGACAGCCTTTAAGAAAAATCGGGGAAAATTATTTAGCTACACTAAAACGGACAGATTGTACCATGTTGCCATTGTTTTCAATGTTGGCAAAGTATATTCCGCTTTTTAGTTTTGCTGTACTATAATTTAACTCATGCGTTCCGCTTTCAAACTTTTTACCGCTGATAGGAGTTTCGATAAGTTTTCCTGTATCATCAGTAACTTTTATTGAGATGTCAGATGCATCTTCAACTCTGAATTTGAATGTAGTTGAACTGTTAGCAGGATTCGGATACATAGTCATGAATGTTTCCGGTGCTGCTAATTTTAAGCTTGCATCCTGTTCAGGATATAACCTGTTGCTGCTGCTGGTGAGCGCTCCACCACATTTTCCGAAACCACTGAAAGGATTGGCGAGATAAGGAAAACTGTTTTTGAAATCTTTATCGTTGCTTTCAACTCCTGTGGTATAACCCAACACACTTTGCAAATCAGGAGTAACAGGATCGAGTCCACCCACTGTATAATCATCATACCATAAACCAACTGCTGCAAGCACTACTCCGCTCACTGCCTGTAATTCAATACGGGTAACATCATCTTCCAATCTTCTTCCATTTGGAAAACCATCCATGTTAGGAATAAATTGTAAAGTTGTTGTAGTATTATAAGCGGGGTCTGTCAAACCGAGTACTGCTGCATATACTAAACCAAGTGAACTAAATTTAGGGTCTGTGCGTAGTGTAACGGGTACTGCCATGTTGAGGCGGAGCATATCACCAAAAGTTGGAAGAAAATTATTGATGAATGGTTTTCCTGCTGCAAGAGGGTTTCCGTTTTTACCTGTTGCTAATTGATAAGGAGCAAGATTTGGAACACCTGTTAAAAAGATAGGAAGCAAATCAACAGAGCGCGGTTGACCAGGGCGGAGCAAATAGTTTCCAAACAATGCCTGGTCAAATGCAGTTCCTGCTGTTGCAGGATTTCCAAGCAACCCGGCTAAACCGTCATGTGTGTTTCCAAAATCAAATGATTGCAGTGAATTCCGCTGTATGCGAAGTGCTGCCAATCCCGGCACGGCAGTTCCAAACTGGCTGTCGTCCATATAAAGGGCGAGTTCTGGATTGGTGAAATATTTATCTAACGTGGTGTCTTCATTATAAGGCTGCAAAGAATTCCAATAATCTTTTTGCCCGATTGGCATTACTACTTCATTAGTTAAAGGCATTCCGATTCTTGAAATCTGAACCCATTGACCAAAGTTAAGAGGTTTGCCTCCGTGTAAACTTCTTACTGTAATAAGTTTCCTGCTGGCTGATGCCCACACTCCGATTATATACTCTGAATCAAGAATATTTGCGGCTTGCGAAACATCTTTACCATCTTTTTGCAAAGTTTCTATAGGAACTTTAATACAAATAGAATGGATGTTCTTGCAGCTTAATCCATCGCGTGCTCCATTGCCAGCGCGTGTTTGTCCCAGATCAAATACACCACCGAGATCCACAAAGAACGGATCGTCAGAAGGACCGCAAAAAATTGTTTCTCCTGTTGTTGCTGTGGTAATAGCTGCATTGCGTAATGTATTATAATTTGCAGCGCCTAAGCCCACCACCGGGTCTGAAATAGAACGCGGTCCGATATTATTCGGAGGCACGGTACCATTAGTTACAATTTGTGAAAAAGAAGTTCCGCCATCAATGCTTCTCCAGCAATTGTATGTTGTTTTTAAATTCTGTTGCCCTAAACGGATATTAAAAAAAGTTGTAGGATCCTGGTTCGTTTGCGAAAATTCAAAACGATAAATAATATCATCGCCTTTTGTTGCGGGATCATTTTTAACGTGAATTTCGTAACGCACATCTTCACCAAACGAATAATAATTAGGCCCCCCCTGCGGCAATTCTGCAGGAATGTAATTGGCAATAATGGTTACTGAGTTTTGATCATCGGGGCTTCTGAAAGCATAGAGATCGGTGTTGTCGGCTAACGGATCGTTAGCAATTAATGGAGCTTCCCTGTGGCTTGATGCGTTCAGGAAAGAGTTGGAACCTGCAATTGCAAGAGCAATTACTGCACCTGCAGCAAGAGTGATTCCGAGCGATTTTTTTGTGAACTTTTTTTGCATTTGTTTTTTTGATTTTTAAATTAATATATATATGTGAATTGTATTTGAATTAAAGAGTTAGAAAAAACGGACAAACCTTATCTTTAAAAATAGAGGTTTGTCCGAATTAAAATTTATTTAACTACAACGAGTTTAACTGATTGAACTGTCTGACCGTTATTCGCAAGAACTACAAAATAATTTCCGCTGCTGTATTTTTTAAGATTTAAGGAAATCTCATAAGTACCTTTTTCGCGGCTTTCATTATTAACAGGTACATCAATAATCTGACTGTCAGAATTATAAACACTAACTTTAATTTTAGATTTATTGGTTGAACGAATGCGAATTGTACTTAGAGTAGATGCCGGGTTCGGAAATGCTTCCATTATAAGATCAGGAGAGCCGATATTCAAATCCGGACCCGGATTGATTGCAGATACTATAGAGCCACCTGAACACAATCCATATCCGCTCCATGGAGTTTGTACATAAGGGAATGCTGCCTTGAATGTAGTATCATTATTTTCGATTCCGGTTGTATAACCAAGTACTCCAAGTAATTTTGGTGTAACAGGATTCTGACCAATAACATAATCATCATACCATAAACCGACTGCTGCTAAAACTGCACCGCTCACTGCCTGCAATTCAATTCGTGTAACATCATCTTCCAATCTTCTTCCGTTAGGAAATCCATCCATGTTAGGAATAAATTGTAAAGTCGTTGTGGTGTTATATGCCGGATCCGTTAATCCAAGAACGGCTGCGTATATAAGTCCTTCAGAGCTGAACTTCGGATCATTTCGCGGAGTTACAGGAACTGCCATATTCAGGCGAAGCATGTCACCAAACGTTGGAAGAAAATTATTAATGAATGGTTTTCCTGGTGTTAGAGGATTGCCCGCTGTTTTGCCAGTCGCTAATTGATAAGGATTCAGATTGGGAACACCTGTATGAAATATAGGAAGCAAATCAACTGAACGGGGTTGATTGTCACGGAGCAAATAATTGCCGAACAATGCAGTGTCTAAAGCAGTACCTGTGGTTGCTGGATTTCCATACAATACAAACAAGCCATCATTTCCGTTTCCGAAATCCACATTTCCCAATATGGTAGGCGAAGCATGCTGAATGCGCAATGCACTGAATGCCGGAACTGCCCCTCCGAATAAACTATCGTCCATATATAATCCCAATTCAGGATTACCAAATGAACTATCGAAATTTGTTCCATCCTGATAAGGAGTTAATGAATTCCAATAATCTTTATCACCGATTGGTATGACTGCTTCGTTAGTGAGCGGCATTCCAATACGCGAAACCTGAATCCAGTTTCCCGTATGTGTTTCTGTACCGTTTCCATTCAAAGTACGGATTGCCCTGCGGCTTGCAGAAGCCCAGACTCCGATTACGTAATCAGGATCAAGAATATTTACAGCCTGTGATACATCTTGTCCATTTTTTTGCAAAGTTGAAATAGGAACTTTCACACAGATTGCATGAACGTTTTTACATTTCAATCCATCTTTGGGAGCATTTACACCTGTTCCACCGGCACGTGTTTGACCGAGGTCAAAGATTCCCCCAAGGTCAACAAAGAAAGGATCATCAACGGGACCACAAAAAATTGTTTCGCCTGTTGATGCTGTTGCAATTGCATTTTGTTCGAGTGTATTATAAGGAGTGTTCAAACCAACGGGTCCGTCAATGGAACGGGGACCAATGTTATTTGGCGGAACAGTTCCATTATTAACGATCACCTGGTAGGTTACGCCACCATCAATGCTGCGGCTGCAATCATAAGTTGTTTTGAGGTTTTGAAGTCCTAAACGGATATTAAAAAAAGTGGTCGGGTCTTCATTGACCTGCGTAAAAACAAAACGATAAATAATCTGATCTTGTGTAAGATCAGTTCCGTTGTTTACGTGAATTTCGTAACGCACATTAGGACCAAAAGAATAATAGTTAGGACCTCCCTGCGGAAGTTCAGCAGGAACATAGTTTGCGATAAGCGTTACCGTATTCGTATCATCCGGGCTTCGGAATGCATACAGGTCGGTGTTGTCTGCCAGCGGATCGTTGGCGATAAGCGGAGCTTCCCTGTGACTTGATGCGTCAAGGTAAGTGCGGGAAGTTCCGATTGCGAGTGCAATAACTGCAGCTACGGCAAGGGAAATCCCAATGGTTTTTTTTGTGAATTTTTTTTGCATGTGATTTTTGATTTATTGTTTAACTGATTTTGTTGTGAAGAGAAAAAGTATTTTTCCCGATTTCTATAACATACGGGGGAAAAGGATTTGTGGATTTAGAATGAATAGAAAATGTTGAATTTTTTCCAAAAAACACTAAATCAACAATCCCGTAGAGGGAAATGGATTTAAGAGGAGCTTTTAAATTTAATCGAAAGAATTCCTCGCAGATCTGCTGCGGGATGAATTTTCGCCACTAATTCCACTAATTTCCAGGAATTTTCCTGTGATAATCTGTGAATCTGTGGCTGTTTTTTGCGATACCTCGCAGTTCTACTGCGGGGTCATTCATTAATAAAAAAAGGCAGACGTTATGCCTGCCTTTTACCTAAACACCTAAAACAAACTATTTTACATTTTGGGCATCAACACTCTGTCAATTACATGTATTACTCCGTTTGATTGCATTACATCATAAGTGGCGATGTTTGCCATTGCTCCTGTTGCATCTTTTACGGTGATGTTGTGCATTCCATTCATCATGAAAGTGAGTTCTTGTCCATTAACTGTTTTCATAGTTGCTTTGCCTCGGCCTTTTTTTATTGCAGATGTAATGTCATTGAAACTGTACTTTCCAGGCAGGACATGATAAGTAAGTACTCCTGTTAATGCTTTTTTGTTTTCGGGTTTTAAAAGATTGTCAACTGTTCCTTCAGGTAAATCTTCAAAAGCGTTGTTAACGGGCGCAAGCACGGTAAAAGGTCCTTTACTTTGAAGCGTTTCAACAAGTTCTGCTGCTTTAACTGCTGCCACTAATGTGGTATGGTCTTTTGAGTTCACTGCATTGGCAACTATGTCTTTCATGGGATACATTGATTCGCCCCCTACCATTACTGTGTTGTCAATTTTGTCATCCATTTTATTATCCATTTGTGCGTTTGCACTGAATGATATACCTGCAAGGACTAAGGCAGTTCCAATAAATAAATTGCTTTTTTTCATTTTTTTTTGAATTATTATTTGATTAAATTATTTGTTATGCGAAAACTAACGAAACGAAATTGGTTTCGGATTTTAAAGAGTGGAAATATTTAGTTAAAAAAAAGATGTGCTTAGCCAAAACTAAAAGAAACATTAATCCGTAGGTTTCCACAAATACACTTATAAAATCAATTAATTATTAACAATTAAAATCAAAAATCACATGACAAAATTTACAAAATCAATTTCGCTAATCATTGGATTGGCAATTAGTATTCAGGCAAATGCATCACATTTGCGAGACCAAATTCTTTTGACTGCGCGGATGAATGGGGCACAGGAAGTACCTGCGGTGATAACCAATGCTGTTGGAGTTACTGCATTTTCATTAAACGCTACGCGTGATACCATGTGTGTGAACATGACGGTTACAGGTTTGAGCGGTACAATAACAGGAGCGCACATACATGCAGGAACTACGGGCGTAAACGGTCCTGTTCTTTTTGACCTTACTGGTTTTATTGTTGGCAATAGTGCAACTGCTACCATTACAGGCAATGATTTAACTCCTGCTTTACTTTCAAATTATTTGAAAGGCATGATGTACATTAATGTACACAATACAGCAAATCCAAATGGAGAAATTCGCGGACAGATAATTCCAGAAAGTGATGTTCAATATATTGCAAACTTAGATGGCGCACAAGAAACACCTCCTGTTACTACAAACGCTTTTGGTATTGGAACTTTTGCACTTTCAAAACACAATGGCAAATTATTAATAAGAGTTGTTGTTGATGGCATGAGCGGTATGATCATGGGCGCACATTTACACATGGGTGCTGTGGGAGTAAGCGGTCCTGTTGTGGTTGATTTAACATCAAACATTAGCGGAAATACTGTAATTGCAAGCATTGACCCAACTTTAATTTTGCCTGATTTAATTGCGGGCAATATTTATCTTAATTTACATACAGCAGCAAATCCGAATGGAGAAATACGCGGACAACTTTTTAAAGATGATAAAATTGCTTTTGATGCTTTGTTGAATGGTGCTCAAGAAGTGCCTGTTGTTACAACATCTGCAACAGGATTGGCAAACTATAAATTGAACACAACTCTTGACACACTTTGGTATGATGTTGTTTTGAACGGATTAGCAGCGCAAGCAACGGGAGCGCATTTACATAATGGCATTGTCGGAATTGCAGGACCTGTAGTATATGATATGAGTGCTGATATAAATGGTAATCGTATAACAGGAATGGCAACTGGTGCTGCGCTTACTCCTTTATTAAACGATATGCTGAAAGGAAATTTATATATAAATGTTCACAACAGTGTAAATCCAAATGGAGAAATACGCGGGCAGGTTTATCGTTTATTGCGCGAAGGTTATTCTGCTTCCGTTGAGGGCTCGCAGGAAATACCACCTGTTACCTCAGCAGCGCGAGGTACATTGGTAGCTTCAGTTGACCGCAATCAAACTGATTTACATTTTATGGTTGTTGCTGATGGTTTAATCGCAAACGGTGTGCATTTTCACAATGGAGCAGAAGGACAAAGCGGTCCCGTAATTTATGATATGACTTCTCAATTTGTAAATAACGGTGCATTTGGTTACTGGAAAAGTACGGATGCAAGTCCTTTTACAACTGCAAATTCTTTGATATTTCGTAATGACAGTGCATATATAAATTTACATACTGTTGCAAATCCTAATGGAGAAATTCGCGGACAAGTGGAACGCGGTTTTTATTGCTTCTCTTTAACAACCGGAATTTCAGAAAACAATTTGGAGGTTGAAAATTTCTCAACCTATCCAAACCCTGTTAACGGTATTTTGAATATTTCTTTCAATGGAAAAGTTAAGGATAATGCAAAGGTTATTGTAACCGATGTTGAAGGTCGCCAAATTTTATCTCAAAATGCAAATGTGATAAATGGAGAAAATAAAATTGCTGTTGATGCTACTGCATTTTCAAAAGGAATGTACTTTGTTCAGATAACCGTTTCGGGCAAAGCAGCAGCGTTCAGTAAATTCATAAAAGAATAAATTTTGGAAAAGCGATTAAAAGGGTGGGGAGCGTATGCTTTTCATCCTTTTTTATTTACTGTCAAAAAAAAACCAAATGAAAAGTGTTTTCAAAATAGCATCGTTTGTTCTGCTTGTTGCAAGTTTTAATTCCTGCACTTATGATGAGAACGATATAGTTTATCCTTCTGTAATGAATAATACTATGATGCCAGTTGATACTGATTCGATGGGAAATGTAATTGTGATTAGTTATATGAATGCCATAAAACCGATAATGACGACCTACTGTTTTGGTTTAGGAAATCAACATTGTCATGTTACGGTTACTAATCAAGGTGCTATTGGTGATTTTACAACGTATGCAGGATTAAAAGCAAAGGTTGATAATGGCAGCATTGCATCACGCGTAATAAATCCGGCTGGTGGAATGCCTCCTACTTATACCACAGGTCCGATGCCTGTGAGTGCTACCGATAAAATGAAAATACAAAGTTGGATTGATAATGGCGCGCCAAATAATTAAATGATTCTAATTATGAAAAATAAAATTCTTATTGCTTTTAGATTTCCTTTTATGCCCACATAAGTGAAAAATAATTTTAGAATGCTTTCTAAAAAATATTTTTTGCTGTTCATTCTTTTTCTAAGAGTTTTGTTGCTAACCGCGCAACCCATAGATAATACTTCAATTTACAGAACCATTAGTGATAAAAATTATTTCAGGTTTTATTACGACAATGATTTTTTTACGGCAACTGATTATTATTATTCGCAAGGAGTTAATTTAGAGTTTGTGCATGCCAGGCTGAATAAATTTCCGCTTACAAAATTGTTGATACATCCGGCTAAAAATGAAAACAACTATGGAGTTGCTATTGAACATCTTGCTTATACCCCAAGCAGCATTCGCCATACTGAAATAATTTTGGGAGACCGTCCATTTGCTGCGTGCCTTTCGTTAAAAACATTTTCTATTTCCGTGGATACTATAAATCATTGGAGATTATCATCCACACTTAACACCGGAATTATTGGGACATCAGCAGGAGGTGAGTGGATGCAAAAAACTATTCATCGGAATCTGAACAATATTGAACCATTAGGCTGGAGTCATCAAATTCATAATGACATTGTACTTAATTATGATGTTGCTTATGAGCAATTATGTTTATCCTATAAAAACTTATTTTTATTAAATTCTTTATGTAAAATTAGTGCCGGTACGTTGCATGATAAAGCAAGCATAGGAATAAATTTAATGTTTGGTCATTTTAATAATCCTTTCAAAAAAATAAATACAAGTTCTTCCAATAAAAATTTTCAGTTAAAGTTCTATAATCAACCTTCTATAAATTTTATTGGTTATGATGCAACGTTGCAAGGAGGAATGTTTAATAACACGAGCCCGTATAAATTATCATCAAAAGAAATAACACGCTTTACTTTTGAAGATGAAACAGGAATTACACTTCAGTTAAAAAATATTTATCTCGAATATTTTCAACACTACATTACTAAAGAATTTGAAACAGGGCTGTATCATCGCTGGGGTGGAATACGAATGGGAATTGCATTTTAATTCAGCATCCTGCAAAATTTAAAATCTTATTTTATGTTTTTCTCTTAAAAGAGCAATAAGCCGGCTTTGTAATTTCACTCATTGTAAATTTTGAAGCCTGAATCCTGACAGGTTAACGAAGCTTCCTGTAAGGTGGTAAAAAATAAACCTGTGAGGAGAAAAAACCTACCTGACAGAATTTTTAATTCATGGATGAAAACAACCGTTTGATAGGACAGGCGTCTGATACCATTAATTACAGTTCCTTAAAAATGGATTACAGGATTTAAAACTATTTAACCCGCATTTTTTTGCGGGCTTTTTTGTTTTTTGGTGGGTGGAGAAATAAATTTACTTTTGATGATGGAAAAGAAAAGGGTTGTGAAGACACAACCGGAGGCGAAGCGACTGCAGGAAACATACAATTAAAAACAGTAAACTTGCTCACAAATAAATATCAAATATGAAGCAGTCAATTCTCCTTTTCATCCTTCTCATTGCAGGAACATCATTACAAACACACGCTCAAAAACAAGGTCAGGAACTCATTGACTCCCTGAAAACCGACCTGAAAAACTATAATGCCACGCGCACCGAGTTGAATAAGACCAGCTACGATATTACCGATACCAGCCTGGTAAATATTTTATTGGATTTAAGCTGGGAGCTAATGAACACAGGCGATTACGCCAGAGCCATACAAAATGCCGATGATGCATTGGCTATATCAGAAAAAATTGCTTTTAAAAAAGGAACAGGTAAGTCATATAACAACCTCGGAAATATATATTTTGAACAAGGCAATTACCCCGATGCTTTAAAAAATCATTTTGCCGCTTTAAAAATAGGTAAAGAAATTGGCAACAAAAAAGGAATAGCTGCTTCTTACAATAACATCGGAAATGTTTATTTTACTCAGGGTAATTACCCCGATGCCTTGAAAAATTATTTCACTTCTTTAAAATATTTTGAAGAAATAGGATTGAAAAAAGGAGTAGCTGCTTCTTTCAATAACATCGGAGTTATTTATTTTACACAAGCCAATTATCCAAATGCCTTGAAAAATCATTTTGCTTCTTTAAAAATAAGAGAAGAAGTTGGAGACAAAAAAGGAATAGCTAATTCTTACAATCAAATCGGAAATATATATAAAAAGCAAAGCAAATACCCCGATGCTTTGAAAAATCATTTTGCTGCTTTAAAAATATTTGAAGAAATTGGCGACAAAAAAGGAATCGCTGCTTCTAACAGTAACATCGGAGCAGTCTATGATGAACAAGGCAATTACACCGATGCCTTGAAATATTTTTTGGCTGCTTTAAAAATACAAGAAGAAATTGGAGACAAACAAGGAATCACTGTTTCGTTCAATAATATTGGAGAAGTAAATATTGAACTCAAAAAATTTATAGAAGCAAAAAAATACTTAAACGATGGGCTTTTGATTTCAAAAGAAATAGGAAGCATAGAAGGTATTAAATATAATTATAGCTTTTTGGCAGAGTTAGACAGTGCCACCGCCAACTGGAAAAATGCCTACCTGCATCATAAATTATTTATTCTTTACCGTGATAGTTTAATAAATGAAGAGAGCACCAAAAAACAAACTCAAACTGAAATGCAATATGAATTTGATAAAAAAGAACTAACCACTAAAGCAGAGCAGGAAAAGAAAGATGCTGTGCAGCAAGCTGAATTGCAAAAGCAAAAAGTTATTCGCAATTCATTTATTGGTGGAGCAGCATTGTTACTGCTTCTTTTGTTTGGAATGGTAAACCGTTATCGTTTTAAACAAAAAGCAAATAAAGAGCTTGTGGTTGCTTACGATAATTTAAAAGCCACTCAACAGCAATTGGTGCAAAGCGAAAAGATGGCTGCCTTTGGTGTAATGGCTGCG
>JBDSOU010000173.1:0-5309 GCA_039914625.1 Bacteroidia bacterium
CTTGACGAAATAAAAAAACCTATCCGTAATGAAATGGAGCTTTTCGAAAAAAAGTTTCATGATTCTATGCGAAGTAAAGCTCCTTTGCTTGACAAAATAATGCACTACATTGTAAAACGAAAAGGGAAACAGATGCGACCGATGTTTGTTTTTTTTTCAGCAGGAATGTGCGGAGGAATTACTGAATCAACTTACACAGGCGCTTCATTGATTGAATTGCTGCATACGGCAACTCTTGTTCATGATGATGTAGTGGATGATTCCAATTTGCGAAGAGGCTTTTTCTCGATCAACGCACTTTGGAAAAATAAAATTGCTGTTTTGGTTGGAGATTATTTATTGTCAAGAGGATTACTGATGTCTGTAGAAAAAAAGGAATTTGATTTACTTGAAATTGTTTCCAATGCCGTACGTGAAATGAGTGAAGGTGAATTGTTACAGATTGAAAAAGCACGTAAGCTCGATATTGATGAAACGGTGTATTATGAAATCATCAGGCAGAAAACTGCTTCTCTTATTGCATCGTGTTGTGCAGTAGGGGCAGCTTCTGCAAAAACAGATAGGCAATCAATTAACTTGATGCATCAGTTTGGTGAGAATGTGGGCATTGCATTTCAGATAAAAGATGATTTATTTGATTACGAAAAAAGTTTAAAAACAGGCAAACCATCCGGCATTGATATTAAAGAAAGCAAAATGACTTTGCCGTTGATTTATTCATTGAGTAAAGCATCCCATTCTGATAAACGAAAAATCATCAACATCATAAAAAATAATAACACCGATGATAAAAAAGTTGCAGAGGTGATTTCTTTCGTTACTTCATCGGGAGGAATTGATTATGCAAAAAAACGCATGGGTGATTTTCAACAGAAGTCTTTTGATATTTTATCTTCTTTTCATGAAAATATTTTTAGAAAATCTCTGTTTGATCTTGTAAAGTTCACCACAGAACGGGAGAATTAATTTTCTAACAGCAAAGCATGACATGCCGAAAATTATTTTCAGAATTGGATTCATTTTATTCCTCATCGTAATTGTTCTCTATTTGATAAGCGTTCAATTCAGCATTACCGAACTTATTTATCCCGTCAAAATTGATTCTGCTTTTATTCATAATCAGCAATTTCAATATGAAAAAGAACTTTCAGAAGGAAAAGTAAAAGCGGGTAAGATATTTTTGTACAACCCTTTACAGCTTGGGCTTATCTCAGAAGATATTTCAATCCGTACAAATGACAGTATACTATTGAAAGGCTGGTACGTAACGGATTCAACAGTTACCTCAGGAACCACGTTAATTTTAATTCCTGATTTGAAAGAAAGTAAATTCAATTACATTGAATCTGCTTCTGAATTTGTGGCAAGGGGAATTCATGTATGTATATTGGACATGCGCGCCCAGGGAGAAAGCGAAGGCAGAAATTATACGATGGGAAAGAATACAACTGATGATGTATCTATCATCATTGACAGCTTGATTTCGAAATACAAAACTGAAAATATTGTGCTGATGGGAAACGGAACAGGAGCTGCCATTGCGATTCAATCATGTATCGCTGAAAAAAGAATAAAATTGCTCGTTTCTCAAAATTCCTTACTCAGTATGAATGATTATCTCGAAAAATATTCTGAAGAGAAATATGGAAGATTCAGCAAATTATTTTTTGACCGTATGAAAAGGGATTTGGAGAAAGAAATGTGGTTTTCTGCTGATTCACTAAATTTGCTTGAGTTTGTAACCTGTATTGAAATACCCTCTTTATTTGTCAGCAATATTTCAGAAAATTATCTCGATTATAAATCAACCGGGAAATTATTTAGAGAATCTGCGGCTTCAAAAAAAGAATGGAAGGTTTTCAAAAACATAACTCAGGGGGAAAATAATTTAGAAGAGAAGAAAAAATATTACGATAAGATTGCTTCATTCATTAACAGCAACATCCCGAAAAAGAAAAAACAATCGAAGTATAAAAAATTAGTTTACAATTGAATTTCTAATCCCCGAAATGATTACTAAAAGTACAGTTGACCAAATTATAGAAACAACACGCGTTGATGAAGTGGTTGGTGATTTTGTTACGCTAAAAAAACGCGGAGCGAATTTACTTGGGCTTTGTCCTTTTCATAATGAGAAAACTCCATCGTTTACAGTTTCTCCCGCTAAAGGCATTTACAAATGTTTCGGTTGTGGCAAAGCGGGAAATTCAGTGAGCTTCATCATGGAGCATGAACATTACAGCTTTCCAGAAGCGTTGCGTTACCTTGCAGAGAAGTACAACATCACTATTGAAGAAGAATATTCTAAAGAAGAAAATCTGCAGGAGAAAAATGAAAAAGAAAGTTTGTTTATTGTTTCTGCGTATGCACAGGAATTTTATTCTTCTTATTTGTTAAGCAGTGAAGAGGGAAAATCAACCGGATTGAGTTATCTTGAAGAACGCGGCTTCAATGAAAAAACAATTCGCAAATTTCAATTGGGTTTTGCTCCTTCCGAAGGAAAAGCTTTTACAGAGCTTGCTTTGAAAAATGAATACAAGCTGGAATATCTTGAAAAATCAGGGTTAACCATTGTTAAGGAAAACCAACAATACGATCGCTTTCGCGGGAGAGTAATTTTTCCGATTCATAATTTAACGGGAAGGGTAATCGCATTTGGCGCGCGCATTCTTCATAAAGATCCGAAAGCGCCCAAGTATATTAATTCACCTGAAACGGATATTTATCACAAGAGTAAAATCCTTTACGGAATTTCTTATGCAAAAAAAGCGATCATCGAAAAAGATGAATGTTACTTAACAGAAGGTTATACAGATGTCATCTCACTTCACCAGGAAGGAATTGAAAATGTAGTTGCCTCATCAGGAACTTCGCTTACGGTTGACCAAATAAAATTAATCGGACGTTATACAAAAAATGTAACGGTACTTTATGATGGGGATGCCGCTGGTATTAAAGCCTCATTGCGCGGAATTGATTTAATTCTTGAAGAAGGACTGAATGTAAAAGTTGTTTTGTTCCCTGATGGCGAAGACCCCGATTCGTTCTCAAAAAAACATTCTCACTCTGAGCTAACTGTTTTTTTGAAGAGTAACGCACAGGATTTTATAAAGTTCAAAACTTCTTTATTGCTTAGTGAAGTTGCAAATGATCCCGTTCGCAAAGCAGGACTGATAAAAGATATTGTAGAAACCATTTCAAAAATTCCGGATGCCATTACGCGTGAAATGTATGTTCAGCAATGTTCACAGTTGATGGAAATCAGCGAGCAAACATTAATTCTTGAATTAAATAAAATCCGCAGAAAGAGTTTTTCAAAACAGCAACAACAAAATGTGGCTGATGAAATTGATGAATTGATGCCTGAATTAATCAAGCCTGAACAGGCTCTGATTGATGAATTAAGCGCATCATGGCAGGAAGCTGAAATAATCCGTTTGCTTTTAAACTATGCCGATCATGATTTAATTTTTTTAGAAAACGAAGGAAAAAAGGAAGAGCAGACTATAAAAGTAAAAGTGAAAAATTTTATTGTAAACGAACTGGTAAATGATGAAATTGAATTTGAAGAAAAAATATATTCAAAAATATTTTCTGAATTTTCTGCGGCAATTAAAAACGAAAAGAATATTGACCGTAATTATTTCTCAAACCATGAAGATTTTGAAACAAGAAATATGGCAAATGACATGATGCTTAGTCAATATGAACTCAGCGATTGGGAAAAAGTAGGCATCATTGTTCCGACTGAGAAAATTGTGCTGCGGCACAATGTGTTGAGCGCTGTTTATATGCTTAAAATTAAAAAGGTAATGACCCTCATCAAACAAAACCGCGAAGAAATAAAAACCCGTGCTGATGCCAATGAAGATTTTTTTGATCTACTGGAAAAGCACAAAACTCTTGAAGAAGTAAAACAACAGTTGACAAAGTATTTGGGGATTGTGGTCGTGAAATAATTTTTAACTTTGAATAAAAAATTTAAGATGATTGAATATCAAAACTATATCGTCTGATCCAAAAATTATGATGGGCAAACCTGTCATTAAGGATACCAGGATTACGGTCGAGCTTTTATTAGAAAAACTTGCCAAAGGTGAAACAATGGATCAGCTTATTGAAGCACATCCCCGTTTGACTAAAGAAGGAATTTATGCAGCCCTGCATTTTGCCTCGCAAGTTTTGAAGGCTGATGTTATTTATCCGAATTAAGTTCACTTTTGAAATAGTTTATATTTTCTCCGAAATTCCTCCAATTCCATTTTCAAATCTTCGCGTATTATTTTCCGAAGTAATCCTTTTGGAATATCTTGATTTTTATGTACCGGAATGGTTGTAACCCTCCCGTCCGGATGCTTGAAGCGATGATGAGAGCCATTAATTCTGACAAGCTTAAAACCTAAATATACAAGAAACCAAATAAAATCTTTTCCTGCGACCACCGGAAGTTTGGTGCTCATCTCACTTTTGCTTTTGCAGGCAAAAGAACTTCCATTTCACGATATCCAAGAAAATGATTAAGTGGTTGTGACTGTTCATCTTCTTCAAGACACATATCAATCACTTCGCGAATGTTTTTCATTGCTTCATCAACTGTTTTGCCAAAGGAATGGCATCCTTTAAAAACGGGACACGACACAATGAAATAGTTGTCCTCGTCTGTTTCTATCAATATGGGGAGGTGAATGGTTTTGTTTGTTGTCTTTTTCATGTTCAAAGATAAAAAATTTTTCTGTTTGCTTAAAGAACATTTTGCCTTAAAATGAGAATGAAGATAAAATTTTTAAAAATTTGCCTTGAATAAAATCACAAAACAGAATTTCTTCTTGTTTGTGGTGTACTAAAATACTTTTCCAAATATTTTTCCAAGCCATCTAATTCTTTCAGGTTATTTATTCCGTTTTGAAGATTCAATTTTAATACTTGTGAATTAGTGCTGTCTGTAAATTTCACCGTCTTATAAATAGCCACTGCTTTTTCGATACTATCGCGGGTGTCTTTTAAAAGTTGCTGTAATTTCAATTCATTCTCATTCATCTTTTTTGTACTTCGTGACCGTTTCGCATCATTAATGATTTTTGTACATTCATTATAACTGTTCACACTGATTGAAAAACAGTTGTGGCAACATTCATCTTTTGACTCGCAAGGTAATTTATAGCCATATCAAAATTTTGCTTTCCTATTTTGTTTCTGGAATCATATTCGTATGTGCGCCTGCAAGCCGCAATCAACTGCGAAATGCTATCTTGTTGCAAATAACTATTGATGGAGTCGCTGTACTGAAAAATTGTTATATCCCCGGATAT
>JBDSOU010000296.1:0-29680 GCA_039914625.1 Bacteroidia bacterium
TAATTCCAATTGCAAATTGATAATTTTTTTTGTCCCGACAAACTATCCTTAGGGAGTAAAATTTCTTTTTACGGAGATAATTTCTTGCCTATTTAGAATTCAATTATTATTTAATCTGCCAAATTAAAAAAAACGCTCCAACTGTGTATGTGGAAAATAATTCTCAACTTAGTATCGGTTTTAAATTTGCTGTAAAATAATTAACCTGTTATTATGACTAAAATCCTCATCATAGAAGATGACCTCGACATGAGTCAGCTTCTTAAAAAATTTCTCACCAAGCATGGTTACGAAGTTGAATTAGCGCAAAACGGTAGAAAAGGAATTGCTGCATTTTCGGCCTCACAACCAAACTTAATTTTGTGCGATTACCGTCTTGGTGATATGGATGGAACTGAGGTTCTCAATAAAATAAAAGATATTGAACCTACTATTCCATTTATTATTATGACGGGTTATTCTGATATTCGTACAGCTGTAAACGTTATGAAACTCGGAGCCTATGATTACCTTGCAAAACCGCTCCTTCCGGATGAAACACTGCAGCTCATAAGGCGAGCTTTGGAAAACAAGCCGCAAAGTGTGAGAATATTAGATCATGAAAATCCTGACGATGCAAATCCGGCTTCACAGTCTCCTGTTAAAATAAAATCTGTTTCAGGAAAAAATGATTTTGTTTATGGGAAAAGTGAAGTATCAAAAGAGTTGTTGCGTCAGATTGAATTAGTTGCGCCCACAAATTATAGTGTGATAATTTATGGTGAAAGCGGAGCGGGCAAAGAAGCTATTGCACAAACTATTCATAAAAAAAGTAAACGCGCGCGTCAGCCATTTGTAGCGATGGATTGCGGAGCAATGTCGAAAGAACTTGCCGGAAGCGAATTGTTCGGTCATGAGAAAGGTTCTTTCACAGGAGCTCTTGGAACTAAAATAGGCCACTTTGAATTGGCAAATGGAGGAACTATTTTTTTAGATGAAGTTGCCAATCTTCCTTATGATGTGCAGTCCTCTTTATTACGGACTGTTCAGGAAAGAAGGATAAAACGAATTGGCGGATTAAAGGAAATTCCGATTGATGTCCGCATCATTGTTGCAAGCAACGAAAATTTATTGGAAGCTCACCGGAAAGGAAAATTCCGTGAAGACTTATATCATCGTTTTAATGAATTCCACCTTACGGTTCCCGCTTTGCGCGAACGCAGAGACGATATAATGATGTATGCAAAATATTTTCTGAAAATTGCCAACGAGGAATTAGAAAAAAATATTGAAGGATTTGCACCGGGAATTGACAAACAGATTTTAAATTATCCCTGGTACGGCAATCTCCGTGAAATGAAAAATGTTGTACGCAGGGCTGTTTTGTTAAGCGTTGGAAATTTAGTGGAAGCCCAATCTCTACCGTTTGAAATTTCAAATTTCAGTCGTACTACTATGGCAATTCCTCCTGAAACCAATGAAACTTCAACATCGGTACCTCAATCTGAAATCGCAGTTCCTGCTCCTGTAAAAGAAGAAAAAACAAACCTTAAATCAGCAGCGCTTGAAGCGGAATACGATTTGATTTTAAAAGTTTTGAAAGAAGTTAATTTCAACAAAAGTAAAGCAGCAAAAATTTTAAACATTGACCGCAAGACGCTTTACAATAAAATGCGTGCATTTAAACTGGAAGCGTAAGCCATGAATATTTACAACGAAATAAACATTCTTTTAGTTGAAGATGATGAAGATGATTATTTTCTTTTCCAAAATTATTTGAGTGATATTAAGATTGGTAAGTATGCCTTAACATGGGCTAACACCTACGAAAAAGCAATTTCTTTAATTCGAAAAAAAGAGCACGACATTTATTTTTTCGATTATATGCTTGGCAGCCACAATGGTTTGGATTTAATTAAAGAATGTATAATTATTGGAATTGATGCCCCGGTTATTTTATTAACCGGAATGGGAAATCACGAAACAGATATGGCAGCAATGGAATTTGGAGCAGCAGATTACCTGATGAAAGGTGAACTTGATGCGGAAAAATTAGAGCGCAGTATTCGCTATTCAATTGAAAAAAGCAAAAGTTTAAAAAAGGTTAAAGACAGCGAAGAGAAATTCCGTTCCATCTTTGAAAATTCACATGATGTAATTTACCTTGCTGACAGTGCCGGGAAAATATATGAAATAAACAAAGCAGCAGAACGGTTGTTTGGCTATACCCGCGAAGAAATGTTAAACATGAATGCTGCGGATTTGTACGAAAACAAACAAGATCGTGTAAGGTTTTTAGAAGCAATAAATCAAACTGGCACTTATTCTAACTACGAAGTTACACTGAAAGATAAATATGGTAACCGCAAATTCTGCACTCTTACTGCAAGCGTACAAAAGGTTGATGAAAATGGTGTAGTATATTACCAGGGAATTGTACACGATATGACGCGCAGAAGGAAAGCTGAGCAGGATTTACAGATAGCAGAAAAATTGGCTGTTACCGGTCGTGTTGCAAGAACGCTTGCTCATGAAGTACGCAATCCTCTAACTAATATTAATCTTTCTGTTGAACAATTGGAAGAAGATATTAAAGATGAAAACCATCAAACATATTTTGAAATTATAAAACGAAACAGTAATCGTATAAATGGTTTGGTTACTGAATTGATGGAAAATTCCAAACCCACAGAAATAAAATTATCCAAAATCCCTGTTAAGATGTTGTTGGATAAAACTGTTTTGCTTGCCAAAGATCGAGCTTCACTAAAAAATATTAAAGTTGAAACTCAATTTATTGGTGATAATGAATTAATAGAAGGTGACGAATCAAAACTTACGATGGCTTTCTTAAATATTATTGTGAATGCCATTGAAGCAGTGGAAGAAAATAAAGGAATAATAAAAATAATTTCTCAGTGTAAAGACAAAGAATGTTTAATCTCCATTGAGGATAATGGCTGCGGAATTTGCAAAGATGATTTGGAGAAAATATTTGAACCTTATTTTACAGGTAAGATGAACGGAATGGGGTTGGGGCTTGCAACAACCCACAATATCATCCGCACACACAAAGGATATATTGATGTGGAATCAGAATTAGGAAAAAGAACTAAATTCAGTATTAATTTGAACTTGCTCTAAAAAATAAACCAAAAAATCATGAATGTATTAGTAATAGACGATGAAAAAGATATCCGCGAAAACATTTCTTCCATTTTAAAAAAGCAAGGATATGTAGCTGTCACAGCTGATAATGTGGGAGAAGCATCGAACTTAATCCGCACTAAAAAATGGGATATTATCATCAGTGATATAATGATTCCTCACCTCGGAGGATTTGAATTGGTGGACCTGATAAAAGAAGTTTCACCCAAAACTCCTGTGATTGTTATAACAGGAATGGATAAAGATATTTTAGGATCGACATTGACTGATGCAGATACGGTACTCACAAAACCCTTTACTTCAAAGCAACTTGTTGATGCATTAGAGAAATTAACAAAAAATCTGAAGGTTAAATAATATCCGAAATTCTGCCTTCTATTTCTTTCTGAATTGAAAGAAGAAGGAGTAAATTTTGCGGAGAGAGTGGGATTCGAACCCACGGTACCTGTTACAGTACACATGCTTTCCAAGCATGCTCGTTCGGCCACTCTGACATCTCTCCGAATTTGAGGCGGCAAAAGTAGAAAATTATTTCCCATCCGTTTTATTGGGTCAGTTCACCGCTTAAAGAAAACCCGAGCATTACTTCCGTTTCTTTTTTAGGCAGGTTTTTTCCAAGCACAAACATCAGCTTGGTGACTGCGGCTTCAGAAGTCATATCTTGTCCGCTTATTACTCCCATTTTCATCAGTTCAACGCTGGATGCATATTTTCCCTGATTTACTGTTCCGCCACTGCATTGCGAAACATTGAGAATAATTAATCCTTTATCAATAGCTGCTTTTATTTCTTTCAAAAACCATTTTGCTGTGGGAGCATTTCCCGAACCATAGGTTTCCATAACAATTGCTTTAATATTTTTTGCATGCAAACATGTTTTTACAAATTCAGCAGTAATGCCCGGAAAAATCTTTAGCAGTCCGATTTGACTATTCAATTGTGTATGCACTTTTAATTTCTGGTCAGTCCGTTTAAAAAAACGCATTTCATTAAAAACAAGATTCACCCCGGCTTCGGCAAGCATCGGGTAATTGATGGATTGAAATGCATCGAAATTTGCTGAAGAAATTTTTTCAGCCCTGTTGCCACGAAACAAGCGGCTGTTAAAATATATGCACACTTCTGGAACTACAATATTGCTTGCTGCAATCTCAATTGCGGTTATTAAATTTCTTTTTGCATCGGTTCGTATCGCTCCAATTGGTAATTGAGAACCGGTCAGGATAACAGGCTTCGAAAGATTTTCGAGCATAAAGCTTAATGCTGATGCAGAATAAGCCATCGTATCCGTTCCATGAAGGATGATGAAGCCGCAATACTTTTCATAATTTTTTTCAACCAGCGTTGCGATATCAGTCCAGATGCCGGGCTGCACATCGGAGGAATCAATAGGTGGATGAAACGAATGAAAATCTATTTTGCAATCCAGTTTTTTTACTTCAGGCAGATGCGTTTCTATTTTTCCGAAATTAAAAGGGCTTAACACTCCGGTTTTCACATTATGGTGCATGCCGATAGTGCCGCCTGTGTAAATGATGAGGATTTTTTTCATGATTATTTCCTGTGCGAAAATAACACAGTCTAAGTTCAAAAAGCATTAAATCTTATTCGCGGTTGACCTTTTTCGTCAAAATAAAAAAATACTGCATATTAATTCTCTCTATTATTTTTCCTTCGTCTTTGCTTCAATCCACTTAATGAATAAATTTGCGCACCCAAAATAATGATTTCATTGCAAAAATCAATCATCATAGCAAAACCTGATTCTTTCATTGCCAAAATCTACGATTACGGACTTTTGATTAAGTTCAAGTTGTTACTGTTTGTAGTGTTTTCGGCTGCATTTGCCTATCTTTTAGGGTCAACCGGAACAATTGACTGGGGTAAGTTTATTCTTCTCAGCCTAGGAGGTGTGATGGTTACAGGGGCAGCCAATGGATTGAATGAAATTTTTGAAAAAGATTTTGATAAGCTCATGTCCCGTACCATGAACCGTCCGCTGCCTGATAACCGGATGGGTGTTAATGAAGCCATGATTGTAAGCATCCTTCTCGGGGTGGGCGGAATCTTTATTCTGAGCACCTATATTAATGTCCTTTGCGGGATTTTAGGAATGGCTGCTCTTTTTCTTTATGCTTTCGCTTACACCCCCATGAAAAGAATAAGCCCGTTCTCAGTCTTTGTCGGAGCAATTCCCGGTGCTATGCCCCCACTGATCGGATGGGTTGCAGCTACAGGAAATTTGAGCATGGAAGCAATCGTATTATTTGTTTTGCAATTCTTCTGGCAATTCCCGCATTTCTGGGCAATTGCATGGAAGCTCGATGATGATTATAAAAAAGCAGGTTTTTATTTGCTTCCTTCAAAAGGGGGAAAAGACAAATCAAGTGCCTTTCAAATAGTGGTTTATTCATTAAGTTTGATCCCTGTGGGGCTGCTGCCTTATTTATTTCATATCTCAGGAGGTACTTCTGCTGTAATTGTTTCCCTTGCGGGGATTATTTTTACGCTTTACGCGATAAGATTATACAAAACATGTTCAGACAAAGCCGCTTTAAAGGTCATGTTTGTTTCTATAATTTATTTACCTGTGGTGATGGCTGTTTTGGTGCTTGATAAAATTTGAAACATTGAACAACTTTAAACTTTAAACCCTTAATGAATACAGTGGCAATCACTAAAGATAAAGACCAGACTTATACCGGAATCCCTTCACAAAAAATTTTTCTGTGGATAGCCATTGTAAGTATCATCATGTTATTTGCCGGACTTACCAGCGGATACATTGTAAGGCAGGCTGAAGGCAATTGGGTTCACTTTGAACTGCCAAAAATATTTTATCTCTCCACAACATTTATTGTCATCAGCAGCTTGTCCATGCAATGGGCAGCATGGAGCGCAAAAAAAAATAGAACAGGAAATTTATTATCCGGCTTAATTATTACTTTAGGTTTAGGGCTTGCTTTTTCTTTCACCCAATTCCTCGGCTGGACAAATCTGGTGGAAATGAAAGTATTTTTCGGAGGAGCAACTGCCAATCCTTCAGGTTCCTTTTTATATGTTTTGACGGGGCTGCATCTTGCGCACCTTGCAGGAGGGTTGCTTTATTTATTGTTTGTCATCACCAATTCAATCAGGGGAAAATATAATTCGGGATATAATCTTCCCATACAATTGTGCGCAACATACTGGCATTTCCTTGATATATTATGGATTTATTTATTTATTTTTTTATTGGCTATCAGGTAAAACATCAATTTTAAAATTGCTTCAGAAAACTTTAAACTTTAAACTTTAAACTTTAAACCTTCAACTTTCTTTGTTTAATCGAAAAAAAATATAAATATTTGCACCTCTTTTCAAAGATTGAATCATAAAACTTAATTTACAATCACTTTATGTCAACAACAGCAGCGATAAAAAAGCCAAGCGCAACATGGGGAGGAGGCATTTCTCCATTCAATGTGAGCTGGGGCAAAATGTTCATGTGGTTTTTCCTTGTTTCGGATGCCTTTACTTTCTCATCCCTTCTTGTTGCTTATGGAACGTTGCGCCATCGCTTCACCGAAATTTGGCCTGCACCGGGAGATGTTTTTACTCATTTCCCTTTTATTCATGGGCATGTGCCATTAGCCTATGTAGGATTTATGACGTTTGATCTTATCATGAGCTCGGTAACAATGGTTCTTGCTGTTGAAGCAGGTCATAGAAGAAGCAATAAAGGAGTGATCGTCTGGCTTGCATTAACAGTTGTCGGAGGTTTTATCTTTGTGGGTTCCCAGGCTTGGGAATGGTATCACTTTATTAAAGGAAGTGAAAATGGCGCTTACGTTCTTGAGGACGGAAGATTTGCCAGGACAGATGCATTAGAACCCGGTATGATTTTTATCTGGCAAGACCATAATAAAACAATTTACGAAGGAGCTGAAGCTCAAAAACTTATTTCTACTGCAACCAAAAATATACATGGGGCCACTCTTGTAGAAAATGAATACGGAAGCACTCCATTGTTCGCAAATTTCTTTTTCTTTATTACCGGTTTTCATGGTTTTCACGTATTCTCAGGTGTGGTGATTAATATTATTATTCTTATCAATGTAATAAACGGTGTCTATATCAGGCGGGGACATTATGAACAGGTCGAAAAAGCGGGTCTTTATTGGCACTTCGTTGATCTGGTATGGGTATTTGTATTTACATTTTTCTATCTCGTATAGCTCCTAAAAGAAAATTCATTATATGTCAGATCATAAAACGGAAAAACACGAATTAAAAGGATATTACACAGGTGATATCCACAATCAATTCGTTGAAGAGCATGAAACCCCTAATGCAAAAAAAGTTATCTGGAGAACTTTCTGGATATTGCTTGCCATCACCATTTTCGAGGTAGCCATTTCTTTCACATCAATAAATAAAGATGTATTACAATGGACCTTTGTAGCACTCACAATTGTTAAAGCAGGATATATTGTTATGTTTTTCATGCATTTACTCCATGAAAAATTTACTTTCAAATATACCATTCTTGGCCCTTTCGCATTAATCGCTTTTTTGATAGCTATTGCTCTTGCAGAAGGAATGTATATCAGGATACATCCATAATTTTTTGTCCTCATCATGCGGTTTTAAAAACACAATTTTCTTAAAAAATTTATTGTGAATAGTAAAAGAATAAAACAACTTCTGATTGTTTCTGCTATTCTCATTCTTCCATGTATTTTCTTTTTGTTGCTTATCAAAGGGAAAAATAATTATAAGCCGATTGAAATTTTCGGTCCGAAAGAGGTTGCCTCCACCACAACGAACGGAGTACCTGATACCATTTATCATACTGTAGGAGATTTTTCTCTTACCGATCAGTATGGAAGAACAGTAACAAATAATACATTTGAAGGAAAAACTTATGTGGCTGATTTTTTCTTCGCAACCTGCCAGACGATTTGCCCTAAAATGACTTCAGAATTAAATTACGTGCAGGAGAAGTTTGAAAATGATTCGGATATTGAAATTATTTCCCATACTGTAAATCCTGAACATGACAGTGTAAGCGTGCTGTTTGATTATTCAAATAAATATAAAGCAAAACAGGATAAATGGTATTTTGTTACCGGAGATAAAAAACAGATTTATGATTTAGCACGAAACAGTTATTTCATCACTGCAATGCCGGGCAATGGAGGAGCAAATGATTTTATTCATAGTGAAAAAATTGTATTGATTGATAAAGACAAAAGAATCCGCGGCTACTATGACGGAACAGATCATGCAGATATTGAAAGGCTGGTTGATGAAATACAGGTGTTAAAACTGGAATATAAAGACAAGAAATCTTAAAATTGTATGAACAATGGTTCACATCTCTTATCTCCGGATAAAAATGAAAAAAAGATTTTCAGAATAATTCTCGCCATTTCGATTTTTGTTTTTCTTATTGTATTAATTCTTTCTCTTTTACCAAAATCTGATCACATTCCATTTTTTGTTCCATTTCTTCCAAAGATAAATGCATTTTTAAACGGCACTTGTTCTGTTCTTTTAATCACCTCGCTGTATTTCATCAAACAAAAAAGAATTGACATTCATAAAAAATTAAATATTACCACATTCATTCTTTCCTCAGTTTTTCTTGTGTCCTATATTACGTTTCATTCATTCGGAGTTGAAACAAAATTTCCGCCAGACAATCCAATAAGGCCGGTTTATCTTTTTATCCTCCTTACGCACATTTTTCTTGCAGCTATTGTTTTACCTCTTGTTCTTATTTCTTTCTATTTCGGATTGACTATGCAGGTTAA
This sequence comes from Bacteroidia bacterium, assembly GCA_039914625.1. Taxonomy (GTDB): domain Bacteria; phylum Bacteroidota; class Bacteroidia; order AKYH767-A; family OLB10; genus DATEMK01. The sequence continues at coordinate 8,946 of JBDSOU010000296.1, forward strand.
GAAGCATAGAAAAATCACCCGATGGTCATTTCCCATCTGGCTGTATGTAACAGTCACTGGTGTAATTGTCTATTTGATGATTTCTCCATATTACAAATTTTAAAATCACGGAATCGCAGCTTTTTCTTTATCTTTGCTTTGTGAAAACGCTGAAAAAAATATTTTTGATTGCCGGGCTTTTTATCATTCTCACATCTTATGCGCATGCACAGTGTGCAATGTGTCGTGCAGGTGCTGAATCTAGCATCAAAAAAAACGAGAGCAAAATAGGTCGGGGATTGAATCATGGTATTCTTTACCTGATGTCCGTTCCATACCTTTTAGGTGGTGTTGCCGCGTTCATTTATTTTAAACACCGGAAGAAAGATTAATCTTTTCAACCGAATCTGTCAAGTGACAGCCCATGAATCTTTATAATAAAACTGGCAAAGAGGAACTTCGCAAATGTTTGATGGTAGAACCTTTCAAACGTATTACACTTTCTTTTTATCGTTATGTGCGAATTGACAACTTGGAAATTTTTAGAAATAATTTATATCTCGATTTTGATTCGTTAAATATTTTCGGAAGAGTTTATTTGGCTCATGAAGGTATTAACGCTCAGATAAGTGTTCCTGAACCTAATTGGAAAATGTTTGAGGAAATTATTTATGACAATTTAAAATTGCGTGATGTTCCTTTCAAATTTGCAATTGAAGATGATGGAAAATCTTTTTACAAATTAATCGTTCGCTTAAAAAATAAAATTGTTGCTGACGGATTGAAAGATGATGCTTTCGATGCCACCAATGTTGGCAAACACCTTTCAGCAAAAGAATTTAATGAAGCAGTTGACACCCCAAACACACTTGTGATTGATATGCGCAATCATTATGAAAGTGAAGTAGGGAAATTTGAAACTGCTTTATGTCCTGATGCTGATACTTTTCGTGATGCCTTACCTAAAGCTGTTGAAATGGCGAAAGGAAAAGAAGACCATAAAATTCTTTTATATTGTACTGGAGGAATCCGTTGTGAAAAGGCAAGTGCATTTTTCAAACATCATGGTTTTAATGACGTAAACCAACTTTACGGTGGAATTATTTCTTACGCCCATGAAATAAAAGAAAAAAATCTTTCATCAAAATTCATTGGTAAAAATTTTGTGTTTGATGACAGGCTGGGAGAAAAAATTACGGATGAAATTATCAGTGTTTGTCACCAGTGCGGAAACTCGTGTAACATACATGTGAATTGTGCAAATCCCGAATGTCATTTGCTTTTTATTCAATGTGATGAATGCAAAGACAAAATGAATGGCTGCTGCACTCGAAAATGCAAAGACTTTATTTTATTGCCTTTAGAAGAACAAAAACTTTTGAGAAAAGATCAAAAGAAATCAGGAGACAGAAAGAATATTTATAAAAGCAGATTGAGGCCGAATTTGAAACTAATTTTATTAAAAGAAAAAAATAAATTCACCTGATTTCCCGTCCACAAAATTCCTGAACTGATTTTTGAAATATCCTAATTCAACTTTTGAGAATTTGCCCTAATTTATTTTTATTTTTCTTTCTGCAAAGTTATTGACCAGACTTGCATTTTAATTTATTGTTTGGTTTTATTGAATTAAAATCACCTATAATTCCAAATAACTTAATATCTTAGTAACCTGATAATTTTCAAGTGCAATGTCATTACTTATAAAGAACGGAAGAATAATTACATCAGCAGAAGATTACTCAGCTGATATTTTTATCGAAGGAGAAACAATTTCCGCCATTGGGAAAAATCTTTCCTTTAAAGCTGGTGAAACAATTGATGCATCAGGAAAATTAATTTTTCCGGGAGGCATTGATCCTCATGTGCACCTCGATATGCCTTTCATGGGAACTTTTTCAAGCGATAACTATGAAACAGGAACTCTCGCTGCTTTGCATGGAGGAACCACAATGGTCATTGATTTTATTTTGCAGTCACAGGGAAAATCGTTACGCCATGCATTGGAACAATGGCAGGGAAGAAGTAATGGAAATTGTTATGGCGATTATTCTTTTCACATGGCTGTGACTGATTTTAATGATGAAACAAAAAAAGAAATTGTTGAAATAGTGGAGAAAGAAGGCATCACTTCTTTTAAAACTTTTATGGCTTACAAAGGTGCATTGATGATTGATGACCGGCAGATGGTTGGTTTGATGCAGGAAGTAAAAAAATGCGGAGGCATGGTTACCGTTCATGCAACCAATGGCGACATGATTGATTTTTTAATTGCGAAACATCGGGCAGAAGGAAAATTTTCACCCCTGTATCATTATCTCTCCCAACCTGAAATTACAGAGGCAGAAGCAACAGGACGATTTGCTGACATGGCAAACTATACCGGCTGTCCTGCTTATGTGGTTCACATGACATGCGAAGGCGCACTGAACCACATTCGTGATATTGAAAGACGAAATCAGAAAGTGTATGCTGAAACATGCATACAATATTTAATTTTAGATGCATCACTGTATGAAAAAGATTTTGAAGGCGCTAAATGGGTGATGAGTCCTCCACTTCGTCAGAAAAAAGACCAAGATACATTATGGGCAGGAATTAACCAGGGAACTGTCCAAATTGTTGCAACAGATCATTGCCCGTTTAAATGGGAACAGAAAAAAATGGGTGAAAAAGATTTTTCTAAAATTCCAAATGGACATCCCGCAATTGAAAACCGGATGGAATTATTATTTTCAGAAGGGGTGAATAAAGGAAAAATTTCTTTGAACAAATTTGTTGAAGTAACTTCAACCAACGCAGCAAAAATTTTTGGAATGTTTCCCAAAAAAGGTTGCGTAGCAGCTGGTAGTGATGCGGACATGATTATTTTCGATGCGAATGAAAAGCACTCCATCTCCGCAAAAACTCATCACATGAATGTGGATTACAGCGGATATGAAGGATGGGAGCTGAAAGGAAAAGTAAAAACAACAATTTTGAGAGGACAGATTGCCGTTGACAATGGTGAAGTAAAAATTAAAAAAGGATATGGTCAATTTGTGAGGCGAAATAAAGTCAATGGAATAATATAAAACTTTACCATGAAAAAAATTGTATTCTTCTTATTAATTTTCAATTTTCAATTTTCAATTTTCAATTCCGCCATCGCGCAATGGACACAGCTTGTTTCAGGTACTGCAAACCATCTCGAAGAAATATTTTTCCCTGCTCCAGACACCGGATATGTTGTTGGCGAAGTTGGAACAATTTTAAAAACTACTGACGGAACATCTTGGACGCCTTTAACGATTGGGAGTAATAAAAACCTGAGAGATGTTTTTTTTCTGGATTCGCAAAATGGTTTTGTAGTTGGTGATTCGGGTTTATTTGCAAAAACAACTAATGGCGGCAGCAATTGGTCGGTTCAATTTCTAACAAACATTAATGAGATAAATTTTTTTTCAGTTTGCTTTACAGACGCGAATAATGGCTGTGTGGGAGGCAGTGAGAACTTTAGCAGCGGAATAATTTTCAAAACCGCAGATGGTGGTTTAAGTTGGAATATTGCAAATACACCATCCTTTGTTTTTGACATCAATTATAAAAGAATCATATTCCCTACTCCTGATACGGGTTATGCACTTACTCGCGGTTTTTGCATGAAAACAATTGATGCAGGCAGCAATTGGGCATTGACAGATACATTCCTTTTTGCCAATGGAAATATGTTCAGTCTCCTGGAGGATGCGTATTTCTTTTCACCTGACACAGGTTACATAGTAGGATGGTATAGTCCCTTTACAGGTTATACAAATAACGGAGGACTCAACTGGAGTGACTATTCTTTAGGACAATGGTTCAGTATTGACTTTCCCTCTCATCAAACAGGTTATATCGTAGGATGGGGAAATCTTATAAAAACCACGGATGGCGGTGCAACCTGGAATAATATTACTTCTTCGCTCATTCAAAATAGCGGACTTTATTCTATGGATTTTACAGATGAAAATACGGGTTATGCCTGCGGGCAGTATGGTGTAATAATTAAGACTACAAATGGAGGAATCACATCAACTAATGAATTGCATACGCAAAATGATTTTGTTGTTTATCCTAATCCCGCCAGTGAGTTATTGGTAATCAAAAATCCTATACTAAACGGAGAAAAATGCGAAATTGAAATTTTTGACGTAATGGGAAAAAAAATTTATTCCACGGCATTAGCAACTTCAAAACTCACGCTTCAAACATCAGGCTTTGTATCTGGAATGTACTTTTTGAAAATAAATTCAACAAAGAATATTCTTACTGAAAAAATAATTATTCAAAAATAATCTGCGGATCTGTGGCTTAAATAAAAAATATTATGGCAAGAAAAATCAAATCAGGATTAATTCAAATGAGCCTGCCCAAGACAGAAGGGGAGGGAACCATTAAGGAAATTGTTGATGCTATGGTGCAAAAGCATATTCCATTAATTGAAGAAGCCGGAAAGAAAGGTGTGCAAATTCTTTGTTTGCAGGAAATTTTTAACACGCCTTATTTCTGTCCCGGTCAGGATAAGAAATGGTACGAAAGTGCTGAAACTGTTCCCGGTCCTACAGTAGAATTAATGCAGTCTTATGCTTCAAAATATAACATGGTAATCATTGTTCCGATTTATGAAAAGGAGCAGGCGGGTGTACTATACAATACCGCAGCTGTAATTGATGCTGATGGAAAATATTTAGGAAAGTATCGTAAAAATCATATTCCTCATACATCAGGTTTCTGGGAAAAATTTTTCTTCAAACCCGGAAATCTTGGCTACCCTGTTTTCCAAACCCGCTATGCAAAAGTGGGAGTTTACATTTGTTACGATAGACATTTTCCTGATGGCGCAAGAATACTTGGTCTGAACGGAGCAGAAATAGTTTATAATCCTTCGGCAACTGTTGCAGGTTTATCACAATATTTATGGAAATTAGAACAACCGGCACACGCAGCTGCGAATGGGTATTTCATGGGTTGCATTAATCGTGTAGGTGAAGAAAAACCCTGGAACCTTGGAAAATTTTATGGATCCTCTTATTTCGTTGATCCGCGCGGACAAATATTTGCGCAAGCATCAGAAGACAAAGATGAATTGCTTGTTGCAGAATTTGATTTAGATATGATTGAAGAAGTACGCTCAGTATGGCAGTTTTTCAGAGACAGAAGACCGGAAACTTACGGTAAGTTAGTGGAATTATAAAAAACTTGCCACGAATTTTCACTAATTAATTCCGTTTAATTGGTGGCTAAAAAAATAATATGTCAGAATTTAAACAACCATATTCCGAAAAGGAATTCGAAGAAAATTTCTCACAGATAAAGCCACTGATGAGCGAAACCGAAGCATATTATGAAAGTTCACGCTGTTTGTTTTGTTATGATGCTCCGTGTGTCAATGCCTGTCCTACAGGAATTGATATCCCACTTTTTATACGGCAGATAAATTCTAAAAATGATTTGGGTGCCGCAAAAACAATTTACAATTCAAATTTTTTCGGGTATGCCTGCGGAAAAGTTTGTCCGACCGAAGTTTTGTGCGAAGGTGCGTGTGTGTATAATAACTCCGATGTCAAAGCAATAGAGATTGGACGATTGCAAACCTTCGCAACAGGAAAAGCAATTGCATCAAACAAAAAATTTTATTCTCCTGCAAAATCAAACGGAAAAAAAGTTGCAGTGATTGGTGCAGGTCCGGCTGGAATTGGTTGTGCATGTGAATTGCGTTTGAATGGATTTGACGTGGATATTTTTGAAGCAAAAGAAAAACCTTCCGGGTTAACAGTGTATGGAGTTGCTCCATATAAAATTACAAATGAAGAAGCATTGGATGAAATGACGTATCTTGAAAAACAATTCGGATATAAAATACATTACAATAAAAAAATATCGAATAAAGAAGGTATTTCAAGTCTTGAAAAAAATTATGATGCAATTTTTATAGGAATCGGGTTGGGAAAAACTTCTGATTTAAAAATTAAAGGTGAAGAATTGGAAAATGTTTTTGGTGCGGTTGAATTTGTTGAACAACTAAGAATGAATCATCATAAAATTTCAGTCCCGAAAAGAGTTGTTGTTCTTGGCGGAGGCAATACAGCTATGGATGCAGCAAGTGAAAGCGCGCGAATGGGAGCTGAAGTCATTCTTGCTTATCGCAGAAGCAAGGAAGAGATGGGTGCTTATGATTTTGAATTTGATTTAGCAAAAAGTGTTGGTGTAAAAGGAATGTTTAATGTGTCACCTCTTGAAATAATCGGTGAGAATGGAAAAGTTATTGGAGTTAAGTTAAAATCCACAATTGATGGAAGTGAACTGGTTGAAGATTGTAATTGGGTGATTAAAGCAACAGGTCAATCAAAGCAAAAAGAATTTCTTTCATTAATTGACGGAATTTCTTTAGATGAAAAAGGAAAAATTATGGTTGACAAAGATTTTCAAACAACTAACAAAAAATATTTTGCAGCTGGTGATGCTGTAAGTGGTGGTAAGGAAGTTGTGAATGCCGTTGCAGATGGAAAGAAAGCTGCACATGGAATTTCAGAATTACTTTTAAAAAAATAATCATGGCGAATCTTCAGACAAATTTTGCAGGCATAAAATCTCCAAACCCATTTTGGTTAGCGAGTGCTCCTCCGACAAACAGTGGTTATCAAATCATGAAAGCATTTGATGCAGGATGGGGAGGCGCTGTCTGGAAAACGCTTGGTGTTCCTGTTGTGAATGTTTCATCACGTTATGGTTCGTTAAATTATCGTGATACCCGCATGATGGGATTCAGTAATATCGAATTGATTACAGATCGCCCGTTGAAAGATAATCTGCGAGAGATTGAAGAAGTGAAAAAGAGATTTCCGAATCATGCGGTGATTGCATCCTTGATGGTAGAAACAAGAGAAGAGTGGCACCAGATAATGAAAGATGTTACTAACGCTGGAGCGGATGGAGTTGAATTAAATTTCGGTTGCCCGCATGGAATGTGCGAACGCGGAATGGGAAGTGCAGTCGGACAAGAGCCAAAAGTTTTAAAAACAATTGTGAGCTGGGTAAAAGAAGTTGCCACAATTCCTGTAATTGTAAAACTCACTCCGAATATTTCTGACATTACTCGTCCTGCTGTTGCGGCAGTTGAAGGAGGTGGTGATGCAATTTCTTTAATCAATACCATTCAAAGCATTGTCGGAGTTGACATAGATAATTTTGTTCCCTATCCGGTTGTTGATGGCAAGAGTACGAATGGCGGCTACTGCGGACCGGCAGTAAAACCAATTGCAATGAACATGCTGAAAAATTGTGCACAGCATCCACAAGTTAATATTCCGATTAGCGGAATTGGTGGAGTAGAAAACTGGCGCGATGCAGTTGAATTTATTTTGCTTGGCGCAACTTCTGTCCAGGTTTGCACTGCTGTGATGCATTATGGTTTTGGAATTATCCGCGAAATGATTGTTGGTTTGGAACAATACATGGATGAAAAAGGATTTAGAACATTAGATGATTTCAGAGGGAAAGCATTAGGTAACATTATGCATTGGGAAGATTTGAATTTGAAATATAAAATTGTTGCTGATATTAATGAAGATAAATGTATCGGTTGTCAATTGTGTTACACTGCCTGCGAAGATGGTGCACACCAGGCAATAGGATTAAGTGATGATCCAATTAATCGCAAGCCGCACATCATTGAAGAAAATTGCGTGGGATGTAATTTGTGTTCGCTTGTTTGTCCTGTTGAAGAATGCATTACAATGGAACGCAGGGATAATGGAAAAGAAAATCTCACATGGAAAGACAGAACTCTTGCAGGAACTATTCCCAAAACATTTAATGATGAATTGGCAGGAGGCTTGCATCATTGGGTGCCTGAACCCGGAGACGCTTTAAAGAAAAAGAAACCGTTGCATTACCAATCCCCTTCGCAGATTGTGAAATAAAAAGTATGGAAAATATTTTTGAAATACACTCTTAGTGCATTTTCCGTTTAAAAGGCTTGCACGCATCATTATATCTTTTTGACAGCGTCCAATTTAAAGAAACCCCTGCAAACAAATAAAGGTCTTTATGTGCAGCATCACCCCGCTGACGGTCATTGTTATTATCGTTCAACTGGTCAACGGTGCGGTCCGATAGCAGGACGGCTGTCGGTCCATTGGCGGCAAGCAACACATTTTTCTTTGGATAGGTGGTGCTCACATCATCTAAATAATCAGAATAAGCTTTGCGCGCTCCCACTTCAATTATCAGTCCGAACCTGTCATTTAATCTTAACTTATAACCTCCACCATAAACCAGCGCCATATTTACCCTATGGTAATTATTCCGGTCAGGATAGGCAACAGTGCCCTGGCCTTCGGTGCCAAGCGGCTGCAATTCATATTCGTTGCCGTTAAGGAGAGTTGTTGGATTAAATCTGAAAACTGCAAGTCCGGCAAAAACAAAAGGCGAGCGTGGAGTTAACCGATTGGCAGTTTGAAAGGGGAGAAAATTAAATTCAAACCGGCCTTCTGCTTCAAGAAGCGATGAAGAAAAAGAAAGATTTCTGTACAGCTGAAACGGATCATTTGATTCTGCATCATCGGCAGAAATAGTTCCGTAATTTATGCCCAGCCTTAACGACCAGTGATTGTTGTAACTATGACGGAAAAGTCCTCCTAATGCAAGATGAAAAACATTGGGATTGAAAAGACTTCCATTTAAATCGCCTTTATATGAGGAAACTCCAATCATGATGCCCACTTCCGAGCTCTGCGAAAATGTGAGCCGGGAAAACGCAAGAAATAGTATTAAAATGATTGGTTTTTTCATTCAACTTCTTTCACAAAAAGCAAACCAGTGAACGTGCGAAATACACTAATATTTTAAACGGAACAAATTAAAACAACGGATAAGAGGTACGGCCCGTTCGCAGTTTATAGTTAATGTTAAAAATGGCAAACATATAAGCATCTTTATGACGCGGATCGCCTCGTTGCGCACCGGACGAAGTGATGTAATAATAACTGTGGTCAGACCTGTCGGCTAAAGCTTTTGCTACCGGGTCGGTAAACAATGACGGGTCAACATAGGTTTTACTTACATCATCAATGTAATCAGTAAAGGTGTAACGCAAACCGTATTCAAGACCAATTCCCCAGCGCCTGTCAAGGGTATATTTGAATCCGATTCCGATTGGAAATGCCATCTGAAGACGCGAATATTTTTTTCTTGTGGCAACCACTCCCTGCCCTTCGGTTCCTATCGGCTGGAGGTCCACATAGCTGCCGCCTTCGGAAAGCTGTGCTTTAGGATTAAAATGAAACACTCCAACCCCTAAAAATGCATAAACAGCCATTTCAAAGCCGCGCTGTCCGCGCACCCCTTTTAAACGGTAACGGTGACCTACCTGGTCTTTAATAATTGAAAATTCCATATTTGAAGCCAATTCAAAAATGTCGGATTTAAAACTCAGGTTCCGGTAGCTTCTGAAAAATTCGGTGGTCAAATTATCATTTCCTGCTAACTGGCCATAGGATAAGTTGGTATTAACGGCAAGCCCTGAAGTGATTTTATAGCGGTAACCGGCACACAAAGCGAGACGTGTTTGCGAAAACTCAAAATCTTTAAAATAATGTGTTCCTATCTGGTTGGCACCTCCCAATTCTCCCAGGAAATTGGTTGCACCAATACCAAAATGAACTTCAGCACGCGTAGACTTCCAGCGATTTCTTAGCCTTTGTCCAGAGCTGAGCATGGGCAGAACAAGCAAGAATAAAACTACATAAGTAATTATTTTTTTCATACTATTGTATTAGGTGCAATCCACAAAAATAAATATTTATTTGAATTATTGTACAAAGTGCCTAAATTTCATTTTTTATCAATCACTAATTACGCCTGTCCATTCCCCACATAAGCTTGTTTCGCAGGGTTTGAAGAAAGTTTTGATTATCAATTCTTACAATATTGAAAGTAAAATCCTCTCTCCTTACGGCAAATTGAATGGTGGAATCAATGGTAACCGACCGTGAATCGAGCGAAGCAAGGAAATACTGGCTGCGTCCTTCTACTTCGAGCGAAACAATGTTTTTATCGGATACCACAATGGGGCGCACGTTCAAATTGTGAGGAGCTATAGGCGTGATAACAAAATTTCCGGAAGCGGGAGCTACAATGGGTCCTCCGCAACTTAGCGAATACCCGGTTGATCCTGTGGGAGTTGCAATTATAAGCCCGTCTGCCCAATAGGTGGTGAGGTATTCTCCGTTAAGGTACGTATGAATGTTTATCATCGAAGAACTGTCTTTTTTGTGAATAGTGAGTTCGTTGAGCGCATAATTGATATCGCCAAAAATCTGCCTGTTGGTTTCTAATTTCAGCAGCGCCCTTTTATCCAGCGCATAATGCCCTTTGCTTAAACAATCAATGGCGTGTGCAATTTCGTCAATCGAAACACTTGAAAGAAAGCCCAGCCTGCCGGTATTCACACCAAGCACGGGGATTCCGGTGTTTTGAACAATGGTAACAGTGTCCAGCATCGTTCCGTCACCCCCTATGCTCAAAAGAAAATCAACCTGCCTCCTTATTTCATCGGTGCTTCCGAAAATATTATTCTTGAATTTCCGCTTCGATTTTTGCCTGAACAGGCTATGGTACGATTCAAAAATAATGTACGTGCCCCCTGCCTTTTCAATTTCATCGAGCAGCAGTTCCACTAAAGGAACGATTTCGTCAGAAATATTTCGACCGTAAATGGCAATGCGCATAAGAATTAAGTGTGATGGACAAAAGTACTCTTTTCACTGGTAAAGATAGTATGGGGGTTTGATGCCGGGCGTTGTAGGTTTTAAGTCTAAAGCCTAAAGGTAGCTGGCGCGTTCATAAACAGTAAACAGTAAACAATAGACAATACTACAGTAAACAAAACCCATTCGCGCAGGCGGGTGGGGTTTTTTGTTTGCTGAATGGTTCGTTTATTCTATTATCTTTTCTCCTCTATTTGTGTCCTCACAAACTGATTTTTTTTGATTGACCGGCAATGCTGACATCAGGGTTTTCACTTCTGACTGAAGACATTTTTGCATAACTTTGGACTATGCCATTTCAGCTGAAAATCTTGAACCCGGAATACTTCAACGAGTATAAAAAACTCCTGACTGTTGGTCTTGAAACTGCTTTTGCTGCTTTGAAAAACAATTCTTCTTTGAAGAATGACGACTTCAAATTTTATCTTGCGAATTCTGCCGTTCACTCCTCAAACATTGAAGGCAACACAGTCAGTTTTGATACTTACTTAAAGTCAATTGAATTTAATTTACATCTCAAAACAAAAGAAATTAAAGAGATTGGAGAACTCATCGCTGCTTACCAATTTGTAGGAGAAAATAAATTGACACTTGACAATATTTTGAAAGCACACGAAATTTTAACGCAATCCATTCTTATAAAGAAAGAACGGGGCAAAATCAGAAAAGTAAAAGTTGGTGTGAGAAGTGAAGGACAACTGATTTATTTAGCCGTTGAACCGGAGTTTATAAAACAAGAATTGGAAAAACTGTTTGCAGACATTTCAATTTTATTAAAAAGCAAATTGACAACAGCCGAAATCTTTTACTACGCTGCTTATATTCATCTGGTGTTTGTAAATATTCACCCGTTTGTTGACGGCAACGGACGGGCAGCCCGGCTGATTGAAAAATGGTTTTTATCCCGATGCATCGGGATTGGCGAAAATGCCTGGTGTATCACTTCAGAAAAAAACTATTGGGACAACAGGCCTCTTTACTATAAGAATTTACAAATCGGTGTAAACTACTACGAGCTGAAATACGAAAAGTGTATTCCATTTTTATTAATGCTTCCAAATGCTTTACTAAAAACGGCAGGAAACTTCTAACAAATTTTTCTGCTGACTTTGCTGCCTCAGTTTGTGTCCTCAAAAACGTATTTTCTCTGATTTCACCTGCGAAAAAAACTCCTAAACATGCACCGGGGAGTATTTCATCATATAATCTTCCGCCATCGAAACCATTTCTTCAGAACCGATAAAAAGCGGTGTGCGCTGATGAAGCGATGTGGGCTGCAGGTCTAATATGCGCGAGTACCCGTCAGAAGCTTTGCCTCCTGCCTGTTCAATGATCCAAGCCAGGGGGTTGCACTCGTAAATAATGCGGAGCTTGCCGTTTGGCGCTTTTGATGTGGAAGGATAGATAAAAATGCCGCCTTTCAGCAGGTTGCGGTGAAAATCGGCCACAAGCGAACCGATATAACGGGTAGAGTAAGGACGTTTGGTTTTGGGGTCTTCTTCCTGGCAGTATTTGATATATTTTTTTACCCCGTCCGGAAAATGCACATAGTAGCCTTCATTGATAGAATAAATATTACCCGTTTTAGGAATTTTCATATCAGGATGCGACAGGCAAAACTCACCTATGGAAGGATCAAGCGTAAAGCCGTTCACACCTTTGCCAGTAGTGTAAACAAGCATGGTAGAAGACCCGTAAGTAATGTAACCGGCAGCAACCTGCTCATCCCCGCGTTGCATGAAATCAGAAAGCACGCTGGCACCTGAAAGAGAAGTGCGCCTGAAAATTGAAAAAATGGTTCCGATGGAAACGTTCACATCAATGTTTGACGAACCGTCTAACGGATCAATACACACTACATATTTTGCATTTTTAGAAACTTCGCTGTCAATGTGCACCATCTCTTCGTTTTCTTCAGAAGCCACAGCACAACATTCACCCCCCTGGCTGAGGGCTGAAATGAATTGTTCATTGGCATACACATCCAGCTTCTTCTGCGATTCTCCATGCACGTTTTGTGTTCCCATATCGCCCAGTATGTCAATAAGCCCTGCTTTATTTACTTCACGGTTAACAATTTTGGCTGCAATGCCAATATCACGCAGCAGGCGCGACAATTCTCCTTTAGCATAAGGAAAATCATTTTGACGTTCAATAATAAACTGACCAAGTGTTGTAGCTCTTCTTTTATTCATTTATTTAATTTATTTGTTGATTTAATGAATTAGTGATTTAATGAGTTCCTATCTGATTGAATTATTGAATCATTTTTTATATTAATTATTTTCAATTCAACAACTCATCAATTCAATAATTCAATAATTATTTTTAATTCATGTACTTAGCAAGAAACTTTTCCATGGCTCCGTAAAAATCAAAACGGTTTTCTTCGTTATGAAACCCATGTCCTTCGTTGTCTTTTACCATATATTCCACTTGAATACCGCGTTTCTTCAACGCTTCAACAACCTGGTCGCTTTCGTTTTTATTCACACGCGGATCTTTTGCTCCCTGTGCAATAAAAAGAGGGCATTTAATTTTGTCAACATGAAACACAGGAGAAAAATTATGAAGCATCACCGAATCTTTTTCAGGATTGCCAACCATGTCGTACATCATTTGAAGATACGGTTTCCAGTAAGGAGGAATGGTTTGCATGAAAGAGAATAAATTAGAAACGCCCACGTAGTCCACCGCACATGCATACAAATCGGGCGTGAAGGTAATGCCTGCAAGTGTTGCATATCCTCCATAAGAACCGCCATAAATGGCAACTTTTGCAGGATTGGCAATTCCTTCTTTAATGAGCCATTGGACACCGTCAGTAATATCGTTTTGCATTTCCTGCCCCCATCTCTTAAAGCTTAATTCCCACCAGTTGCGGCCGTAGCCGGTAGAGCCGCGAAAGTTCATTTGCAAAACCGCATACCCCCTATTGGCAAGAAACTGCACTTCGGGATTAAAGCCCCAGCTGTCGCGTGCCCAGGGTCCGCCATGAGGATTGATAACAACAGGAAGATTTTTTGCAGGCTTTCCCAATGGCAAGGTCAGGTATCCCTGCACGGTTTCGCCATCGCGTGTCACGTAACTTACGGGTGTCATTTCACTCAAATCATTTTCATTGAGCCACGGACTTACATCGTTCAGTTTTGTGAGCTGATCGGTGTTTTTATCATAAATGTAATACGCTCCGAGCGAACGGTCGCTGAAGGTGCGTACAAGAAATTTGTCTTCGTTTTTATTCTTGGAAGTAATATTAACCTGGTTTTTGCCCAAATCTTTTTCGAGCCGGGCATAGAGCGCTTTGGTTTCGTCATCAAGAAAAACACGTTCAAGCTTTGCGCGCTCATAAGTAATCACAGTAGGGACTTTTCTTTTGTGAGAATACTCCAGCCCGTCCACATCCACTTCAGGATGTTCAAACATCACATCCATTTCTTTACCATTTTCAATATCAAAACGAACAATGGCCTGTTTGTCACGCCCAATGTTGGAAGTGGCATAAATGTATTTGTTATCGAAAGTAAAAAACAAAGGCGTTATATTTTCTTTGTAATTTGTTGTGAGAACGGTGCGGAATGAATCGGCTTCGGTTTCGCGGTACAATAAGCTTGTATTTACTCCATCAGTCGTGGAGGCAACACGAATTTTTCCTTTATGATCGGTGAGCCAAAAGGAAATGTTCCCTGGATTTTGGGCAACCATTTCGAGCTTTCCGGTTGAAATTTGCAGATGATACACATCAAAAACTTCGGGATCGCGTTTATTCATTCCAATGAGCGCTTCGTCATCAAAGTCTTCAAGATCGTCCATAATTTCAACACGGACTTTATCAAAAGGAGTTAAATCTTTTGTTTCTTTTCCATCAATGGAGGCAAGAAAAAGATGGAAGTTTTCATCGCCATTAAAGTCTTTGAGATAAAGAATGTGATTGTTTCCTTTCCAGAAATAGCCACCAATGTCGCGGGCGGTTTCGCTGGTAATGCGCTTAGATTCGGTGCTTCCGATTTTCTGCACAAAAATGTTCATACGGTTTTCGTAAGGTGACATGTAAGCAAGTGAGCTGCCATCGGGTGAAACCTGGTAGCGTGCTTTTTCAGGGTTGCGGAAAAAATCCTTTAAAGGAATTAGCTTTGTTGCAGCTTCTGTTAAATTTATCATAAGTAAATTCATTAAAATACAAACAAAAGAAGTTTTTATAAACGTGTTCATAGGAAATTTTTAATTTTAAGGATGGCAAAATTAAGAAAAAGGTTTAAGGTTTGGGATTTGAGGTTTTCGATGATCGGGTTATTATTCCCCTGAATATAATATTTCCTAATCTTGCATTTTAATTTTCAAAATGAGCACCACTTCATACCCAAAAGAAAAAATAAAAATACTTTTATTGGAAGGCATACATCCGGTGGCTATAAATCTTTTTTCAGAATTTGGTTATACAAATATCGAAGCTTTGAATACTTCGTTAGATGAAAAGCAGCTTTTAGAGAAAATTGGAAACGTTCATTTGCTGGGCATCAGGTCAAAAACCCAGTTAACCGAGAAAATTTTGAATAAAGCCGAAAAGCTTCTTGCGGCAGGATGCTTTTGCATAGGTACGAATCAAGTGGACATGAATGCAGCCATTAATAACGGCATAGTTATTTTTAATTCGCCTTTTTCAAATACCCGCTCTGTGGCTGAATTGGTAATTGCCCATTGCATTTATTTAATGCGCAGGGTGATTGAAAAAAATAAAGCCGCCCATGAAGGTGAATGGCTTAAAGAGAGCAACGATTGTTTTGAAGTGAGGGGGAAAACGCTTGGTATTATCGGGTATGGTCATATTGGCTCACAAGTTTCGGTTTTAGCCGAAAGCATTGGAATGAAAGTAATTTTTTATGATACGGATCCCAAATTAAGCCTGGGAAATGCTCAACAAATAAAAACTCTTGATGAGCTTTTAAAAAAATCCGATATGGTTTCATTGCATGTTCCCGGATCAGCGTCCACAAAAAATATGATCAATGAATCGCTTATTGCTAAAATGAAAAAAGGAGCAGTGCTGATTAATCTGAGCCGCGGTGATGTAATTGAGATGGATGCTTTGAAAAATTCTTTGGATAAAAATCACCTTGGAGGCGCTGCGGTTGATGTTTTTCCTGATGAACCAAAAAATAATAAAGATAAATTCAGCTCGCCTTTGCAGGGAATGTCTAATGTGGCGCTCACACCGCATATTGGCGGTTCAACGATGGAAGCGCAGGAAAACATCGGAACAGATGTTGCAACTAAACTGATCAGTTTTTTAGAAACCGGATCAAGTGTAGGTTCGCTTTCAGTGCCTGCATTGAGCCTGCCGGTTCAGCACGATTCGCACAGGCTGCTGCATATTCATAAAAATGTTCCGGGAATTTTATCCAAAATCAACAGCATACTTTCTGAAATGAATGTAAATATTCTGGGCCAATACCTGCAAACTAATAATTATATCGGGTACGTAGTTTTGGATGTTGACAAAGCGACTTCGTCAAGCGTGCTTGATGAGATCAGGAAAGTAAAACATACCATAAAAGCCAGGAGTCTTTATTAGTACGCAGCGAACAACGGCAGCAAGAACACGCAATTGAAAATCAGACAAACTTTAAACTTTAAACCTTAAACTTTAAACTTTTTATCATCTTTGCAGCATTATTAACAATTCAAAAACATTATGGGAAAAGGCGATAAAAGATCAAGAAAAGGAAAAATCATTATGAAATCGTTTGGTAAAACCAGGCTCAGACGAAAGAAAAAGGAAAAGCCGGAAGCAAAAAAAGACTGACCTGGTAACCGGGTGATTTTCTTATCGCCTCCTTACATTTTAAGCTGTCTTTTATAAAGCTGCACAGTGTTTTCCAACCCAAAATACAATGCATCACTTATCAGCGCATGGCCAATGGAAACTTCGAGGAGACCGGGAATTTTTTTAGAAAAATAATTCAGGTTCTCAAGACTCAGATCATGGCCGGCATTTATTCCAAGATTTAATTTATTGGCTGCTTGTGCTGCACTTACATAAGGAGCAATTGCCTTTTCAGGATCAGCATTAAAGTTTTTTGCGAAAGCTTCGGTGTATAATTCAATTCTGTCGGTTCCTGTTTCTGTTGCATGTTCAATCATATTTACATCAGGATCAATAAAAACAGAAACTCTCATACCTGAAGATTTTATTTCTGCAATTACTTCTTTCAAAAAGGACTTACTTTTTACTGTATCCCATCCTGCATTGGACGTAATTACATCGGGCGGATCGGGAACCAGTGTGACTTGAGCCGGTTTTATTTCTTTAACCAGTTCAATAAATTTTTTTGACGGATAGCCTTCAATATTAAATTCAGTTGTTATAATTTTTTTCAAATCATGCACATCTTTTAAACGGATGTGCCGTTCATCAGGGCGCGGATGCACGGTAATTCCATCGGCACCGAACCGTTCACAATCAGCAGCAGCCTTAATAACATCAGGAATAGTTCCACCTCTTGCATTTCGCAAGGTGGCAATTTTATTAATGTTAACGCTTAGTTTTGTCACAGCATTTGAAAGGTTAAAATTGTTTATTAGACAAAAATACTATGTTTGCAACTCTTGTTGCGGCTTCATCACTGAAGCCGGTTGCCCCGAATAAAAAACATTTTGAAAACCATAGGTAAGCTTTTACCGTATACTTAATAATGCTCGCAAGTTCGCTTATTAAAGATATTATTCCTCCGTTAAAGATTTCTGATACGGGCGAACGTGCTTTGCAATGGATGGAAGAATTCAGAACACGTTATTTGCCTGTGGTGAATGGAACTGAATATCTCGGAATAATTTCTGAAACAGATATAAAGGGTCTTGCGAATAAATCACAGGCGTTAGGGCATCATGCAATTCCGCTGGATCGAGTTTTTATTAATGAAAACCAACACGTGTATGATGCGGTAAAATTTGCAACTACTTATAACTATCCGATGATCCCGGTGCTGGACAGCGAGAACCAGTACATGGGTATTGTAACGTTGACCGACCTGATACAAAGTTTTGCAGAGTTGTTTGCAGTGAACGGCCCCGGAGGAATTATTCAACTGGAATTAAACCAGCATGATTACAAGCTTTCTGAAATTGCCCAGCTCATTGAATCCAATGATGCCAGCATTATGAGTTTAAGTGTAAATCACTTGCCGGGGCAAATGATGTATGAAATCACTATCAAATTAAATAAAACGGATCTGTCGAGAATTCTCGAAGCATTTTATCGTTACAATTATAATGTGAAATCGTATTTGCATCAAAGCGAATTTTCTGATGACCTTCAAAGCCGGTACGAAGCTTTTATGAATTATTTGAAAATGTAATTGGAAAATTATTGATTATTGCATTTCCAAGCCAATTAATAGCTGAATTGTAATGACATCCCGGTTCGCATTCATTTGTGTTGTATTTATTTTTTTTTTGAAGCATTCGTTTGCACAGGTGCCGGATTCAACAGCAGTACCCGGGTCAAATTTGATTGATCCGCTTTCCGAAAAAAAAGTTGTTGTCAAACAAATTCTTCTTGTCGGAAATAAAATAACCAAGCCCAGCATCATCACGCGCGAATTGTTTTTTCATGAAGGCGATACGCTTCCGCACTATGTGTTGCTGGAAGCAATGAAACGAAGCCGTGAAAATTTATTGAACACTTCACTTTTCAATTTTGTGGATATATATGAGCAACCTGACGCTAATGATTCTTCCTCCACTTTTGTGATTGTAAAAATGACAGAACGATGGTACTTATTTCCGCTGCCCATTTTTGAATTAGTAGATCGTAATTTTAATGAATGGTGGCTTACTAAAGATTTTTCGAGAACCAACTATGGTGTTTATATAGTGAGAGAAAATTTTCTGGGCCGCAAACAAACTGTACAGGTATTACTACGATTTGGCTATTCGCAAAAAATAGGCTTGTATTATTCCATACCCTATATAAATAAGCAGCAGCGAAACGGCTTATCATTCAGTTTGTCTTATACACGCAATCATGAAATTTCATACAGCGATTTTGATAACAAGCAGCTTTATTTTAAGGACGAAGATGTATATGTGCGAAAACAATTTTCTACCGGCATACGGCTCACACACCGCAGCGGCATTCATGATTATTATACGTACACTGCCGAGTACCAGGATAACCTCATCAGTGATACGGTGGCAATCCTTAATCCCGATTATTTTTTACCTGACAGCAACACACAAAAAATCATTATTCTCGCTTATGGGTGGAAAAGCGATCATCGCGATTCCAAAAACTACACCTTAAAAGGATACTATTTTGATTTTGATGTGTCAAAACAGGGATTGGGGTTACTGGAAAATGAACCCGATTTGCTTTCGATGTCGGCAAGCTTCAGAAAATACTGGGAGCTGCGTCCGCGTTGGCATGTTGCAGCGGGAGTGAGAGGAAAACTATCAGGCCAAAGTTTTGCCCCTTATTATAATTCGAGAGGGCTGGGTTTTGGAAGCGATTTTGTGAGAGGTTATGAATACTATGTAGTGAACGGTCAGAATTATACCTTATTAAAAGCAAACCTTAAATTCACACTCGTTCCCGAACAGGTGATTCATATAAAATACATTCCGCTCGAAAAATTCAACCGCATTCCTTTTGCTTTTTATATAAATGCTTTTGCTGACATGGGGTATGTTAAAGACCGGCAGTTTTACAAGGTCAACCCGCTTACTAATTCTTATTTATTAGGATATGGCATAGGTCTGGATTATGTGACATATTATGATATAGTGTTCCGTGTGGAATTCTCCCTGAACAAATTGGGCGAGAGCGGGATATTTTTGCATTTTACTTCTCCAATTTGGTGAGGAAGCAGCAAGAACCCCTTTATTATTTCATCTTCGCTTTATAACTTTGTAATATGTTTGCGCAGAAAAATTAATTTATGAAAATTATCAGCACCATTATTTTATTTCTACTGTCCTCTCCCCTGTTTGCACAAATAGATACATTAATGGCAGACAGCATTTCGCGAATGGCTTTCAGGGATAAGTGGGTACGTCATACTGTGGACAGCGTATTTAAAAAGTTTGGCAAAGACAGCCCTCAATGGAAGCAGGCATGGAAAGATATGGAAGAAACCGACAAAAGTCATGCTCCGGCTTTAAACGCTATTCTCGATAAATACTGGACCTACCCCGGTGCCGATAAAGTGGGCGAAGATGCATCACATTACTTCTGGCAGCTTGTATTGCACCAGGACAAAGACACTTCGCTGCAAATGAAAACAGCAGTATGGATGAAACTTTCTGTTGAAGGCGGGCAGGCTCCCCCTAATGATTACGCTTATCTTGTAGATCGTTCACTTATAAACCGCGCAAAGAAACAGGTTTATGGTACGCAGTGTTACTATGATCCAAAGAAAAAGAAATATGTTCCCAACCCGATTCAGGATGCTGCTAACGTGGATACACGAAGAAGAAGCATGCACCTGCCGGTGCTTTCTGAATACATGAGTCTGATGAATAATCCTAAAGAGAAGAAAAAATTGCAGAAGCCAAAGGAATAATTGAATAGTTTTTCCAAATTTTAAATTTTGGGGAAACCTCAATGCTCCACTACCACCTTCTTATTCACCACTCCATCTTTTGTTTTTAATTGCAAAAAGTAAATGGCGTTGCTCAGGTTTTGTACATTATTCAGGGCTAATATTCCTTAATTAAAATATCTGTGGGAATAGAAAACGCCTCATTTATTTTTCGAATCATATTGAGGGTGAGTTTTCTTTTCTTATTCAGAATTTCGCTCACCCTTGCTTTAAATCCAATAACAGCTGCAAGGTCTTTTTGCTTTAAATTGAGCTGTTCCATTCTGAATTTTATAGCTTCAATAGGATCGGGAAAATCAATCGGGTAGTTTTTGTTTTCATAAGCATCAATCAAAATAGAAAGCACTTCTAATTCATCACCTTCTTT
>JBDSOU010000286.1:0-44999 GCA_039914625.1 Bacteroidia bacterium
CTTACAACTGGTCGGTTACACAGGGCACCATTACAGCCGGACAAGGCACTAATAACATTGACGTAACATGGGGCACCGGCACCGGCAATGTGGTTGTAAGTGCAAGCAATTCATGCGGATCGAACAGTCCGTTCACAAAGAGCTTCACTGGCGTTAGTTGCAGGGAATCCTCCGACTTGGCTCAGAATAATATTTTCTCAGTGTATCCGAATCCGGTTCATGATAAGTTAACTGTGAGCATTTATGTGAATGAACATACCAGCTTTAATCTGAAACTTCGCGATATTTCAGGAAGGGTAATCCTTTCAGAAGATCAGCAGGGTGCAGCAGGCTCCAATGTTTATGACATGGATCTGAAAGGCTTCGCAAAAGGCATTTACATGCTCGAAATTCAGTCAGCAGCAGAAAGGTGGAAAACTAAGGTAATAATAGAATAAGAATATGTAATGGGATTTTGCAACAGCCCTCTTCCGGTTCTCCCGGAGAGGGCTGTTTTAATTTAGTTAATAGGTATAGGCACCTAACTATCCCTTCGTGTTGCTTGATTTTAGATGAATTGCCTTATACTTTGCCACTAATATTGATCACAAGTTAAAGCTTGTTCGTAAATTCAAAAACTTATTCTTATAAAAGCATGATCGACCATATAATAAAACATAATAAAATCAATGGTTCCAGCATTAAAACAAAAGGGATGTCTAAAAGCCTATACCTATTGGTTAATTTTTATTTGGAAATTTTACTGATACCCATTATATCATGATCCCAAAAAAATTATATTAAATCCTGATTTTTCACAGGACGAACTCGACAAATAATTTTCGTATCCTCTTTTGTTTCGCTTACCTGTGAATTTGAAAATGTATTCAAAGCGAATGAGGGTTTGCTTTGAAAAAAAACTGTTATCATCTCTAAAAAATCATTCAAAAGCATTATTGAAGGTAATTTTAATCGAAAGAATTCCTCGCAGCTCTGCTGTGGGGTGAATTTTCGCCACTAATTCCACTAATTTCCAGAAATTTGTCTCTGATAATCTGTGAATCTGTGGCTGTTTTTTGCGATACCTCGCAGTTCTACTGCGGGGTCATTCATTATGTTGTAATTTGTATGAAAAAATTAATTCAAAACACGAAATTCATTTTAACAAAAAGCACATTTAAAAAAAATGTTCTTAATTTAGCTAACAATTTAAAAGGCTTCCATAGTGAAAACCGTTAATAAAAATAAACAATAAATAAAACCCCATAATTAACATGAAAAACATCATTACATTCTGTGCTGTTATGATCCTGTCAACAGCATTATGGTCACAAAACTTAAAGCCAGTTGCACAAAAAGTTTCCGATGCAGCCGGTCGCAACGTTTCATTTGTAAAGACTGAATTGTTTAGAGTCACCGGAGCAACTTCACGGCAAAGCAATCAAATGAAAAGCATTGTTGCGGATGCAACTGTTTTGGAATTCAGGAGCAGTGATGCGCAGAATATTGTTTCGGCAAAACCGGGGTATCTAAATTTTATTATTCCGGTAAATTCAGGAAGTAACATTGAGTTGCAATTATTTCAATCAACTATTTTTACTCCTGACTTTACTGTTGCTACAAGCGGAAATAACGGGCAGCAAGTTTCTTACAGCGGAGGCGTTCATTATTGGGGCATTATAAAAGGGGATAACTCTTCCATTGCCGCAATCAGTATTTTTAATGATCAGGTAATGGGAATAATTTCTTCTTCTTCTTTTAATGGAAATCTTGTTCTTGGAATGTTAGAAAATGATCCTGACGGAATGCATATGCTATATAATGACAAGATGATGAATGCTGTTCCGCCAATGGAATGTTTTACTGCGAACGACAATGTAACCTATTCAGCAAAAAATCTTCAAAATTCGAATAAAGTATTATCCAATTGCATTCGTTTATTCTGGGAAGTGAATTACGATATTTACCAGGGACAGGGAAGTGTGGCTAATGCTGCCAATTATGTAACCGGCTTATTCAATCAAAGTGCAATCATTTATGCTAACGATGGAATTCCTGTGGAACTTTCCGAAGTATTTGTCTGGAATACAACAAGTCCATATACATCATCCAGCACGTCAGGTCAGTTAAGCTTGTTTCAGCAAACACGAAATACTATCAATGGAGATCTTGGACATTTGCTGGGATATACAGGTGGCGGTGGAATTGCAGCAGGCTTTAGCGGAATTTGCGCATCTAATCTTGATGCCTCCCAATGTTATAGTAAGATTTATGCATCCTATAGTAATGTACCGACTTATTCGTGGAGCGTTGAAGTAGTGACACATGAGCAAGGTCACCTGATGGGTTCGCGTCATACGCATGCATGTGTCTGGAACGGGAACGGTACAGCAATTGACAATTGCGGACCCACTGCCGGATATGGTTACGAAGGAAGCTGCAGCGGTGCGCCCACACCAACTAATGGCGGAACTATCATGAGCTATTGCCATTTAGTAGGCGGTGTCGGAATAAATTTCAGTAATGGATTTGGAACGCAACCGAAAAACGTAATCATTAATAATTATAATAATGGCGCCTGCTTATCGGCTTGTATAGGTACTACTTGCATGCCTTCTGCTAACATGTCAACCGCAACTGTTTTGACAACAACAGCAATATTTAACTGGGCTGCAGTTACAGGTGCAACCAATTATAACATTCGATACCGCATTGTGGGAACTTCAACATGGTCAACTGCAACTTCAGCTTCAACTCCTTATAACGCCACAAGTTTAACACCGGGGGCAAATTATGAGTGGCAGGTAAGCACTGTTTGTGCAGGAGGATCTTCCATTTATACCATTTCAACAACTTTTACAACCCAACCTCTTAATTGCGTTGCACCAACTAATTTATCAACCACAAACATCACTTCATCTTCTGCAACATTTAACTGGACTGCTGCATCGGGTGCAACAAGTTATAATTTACAATACAGAATTGTGGGAACTTCAACATGGACAACCGGAACTTCTACAACTACATCATTCAATGCTTTTAGCTTAACATCCGTTTCAAATTATGAATGGCAGATACAAACTCTTTGCAGCGGAGGCAGCACTTCATCATTTAGCAGCTCTGTAAATTTTACAACATTAACTCCACCTTGTAATTATCCGCAAAATATATATACTACTAATATTGCATCAACCTCTGCAACATTAAATTGGAGTGCATTAACAGGTGGTGTTAGTTATACTGTTCATTACCGTATTGTCGGAACCTCTACTTGGACAACCGCTTCCACAGCATCTTTTTCTTATAATGCTACTGGCTTAACTCCTTTATCAAATTATGAATGGCAAATCATGACCATTTGCA
Organism: Bacteroidia bacterium; assembly: GCA_039914625.1. Taxonomy (GTDB): domain Bacteria; phylum Bacteroidota; class Bacteroidia; order AKYH767-A; family OLB10; genus DATEMK01. Next base: position 3,343 of record JBDSOU010000286.1, read on the forward strand.
CCGGTGGACAATCAGCATTCAGCTACTCTTCTTTATTTAACACTTTATGCGCCACACCTTCTGCAACAATTACTGCCAACGGACTAACCATTTTTTGTGCAGGCGGAAGTGTTTTATTGACTGCAAGTTCAGGAACGGGTTATACCTATCAATGGCTGCTGAATGGAAGCGTAATTTCAGGAATAGTTTCAATGAATTATTCTGCCAATGCTTCTGGAAATTATTCAGTTGTTGTAATTTCAGGAACTTGTTCAGCAACTTCTGCAAGCATCACTGTTGATGTAAATCCTTTACCAACTGTAACAGCAGCTAACGTAAGTGGATGTGCAGGAACTGCAATTGTATTATCCGGAACTCCTGTGGGAGGTACATGGAGTGTTACCAATCCTTATACTGGTTCTTCAACAACCTATACTCACACTTATACTGACGCTAACGGATGCACCAATTCAAGCGCTGCTGCAACTATAACAGTGAATCCGTTGCCAACAGTAACTGCCGACAACGTAAGCGGATGTGCCGGAACTGCAATTACGCTTTCAGGAACTCCTGCAGGCGGAACATGGAGTGTAGCGAATCCTTATACGGGTTCTTCAACAACTTATACACACACTTACACAGATGCTAACGGTTGTACCAATACAAGCTCCTCCGCAACTATCACTGTGAATCCATTACCAACCGTTTCCTTTTCAGGATTAGCGGCAAGCTATACTATTACATCTCCTTCCGCAACTCTTACCGGAGTTCCTGCAGGGGGAACTTTCAGCGGACCGGGAATTTCGGGAAATACATTTTCACCTTCATCAGCCGGAGCAGGCGGACCTTATACAATAACGTATTCTTATGCTGACGCCAACGGATGCAGCAATTCATCAACGCACCAAACCACTGTAACTAACTGTACGCTACCCGCTCAGCCCGGTGCTATAAAATCAATAGGCGGCAACACAAAGGTTTGTCCGGGTGATTCAAAAACTTATTATATCACCGCTGTTTCAGGAGCCACTTCTTATACATGGACTCCTCCTGCGGGAGCTACTGTAACTGCCGGTCAGGGAACCACAACAGTAACGGTAAATTATACTCCGAACTTTATTGCCTCGGGCACATTAAGCGTAGTTACAAATAATACCTGCGGAAGCGGAACTGCCCGCACGCTTGCTGTAACAAGAAACACTCCTGCTACACCGGGAGTTATCACAGGCCAGAGTTTTGGAGTTTGCAATCTTTCCAATGTTCCTTATTCGGTGGTGAATATTGCAGGAATCACTTATAGCTGGTCGTTTAGTGTTGCTAATGCAAGCATAGTCAGCGGTCAGGGCACAAATGCTGTCACTGCAACTTATGGTTCAGCATACCTTTCCGGTTTCCTGCTGGTCACCGCCAATAACGCATGTGGTGCAAGCGCTGCAAGAACATTGGCTGTAAAATCTAATCCTGCCACTCCTCCTTCCATTTCAGGACCCACCTTAGTTTGCTCCGGTCAGCAGAGTGTTCCTTATTCTATTGCTCCCATTACTTCAGCAACTTCTTATACATGGACGGGTATGAACGGTTCGCATATTTCAGATGGCGTGGTTACTTCTGTTGGAAACGTGTTAACCACAACTTCCACTTCGGTAACAGTAAATTTTGGAACTGCAACAGGCAAATTAAATGTAAGAGCTAATAATGCCTGCGGAACAGGTCTTAATGTATCGCTGACGGTTGGTTTTAATTGCAGGCTGAGCGAAACTGCTGTTGAAAGTTTGCCGGATGTTTCTGTTTTTCCAAATCCGTCAACAGGGGCGTTTACGATACAGTTTGCCGGTAAGCCCGCTTCAGTTATAACTATTGAAATTATGGATAACGTTGGAAAGGTTTTAAAAAGTTTTGACACCAATGAGGAAACAATAATTTTTGATCAATCAAATTTTGCAAAAGGAATTTATTACCTGTCGGTAAAAAATGCAAATGACAGGGTGGTGAAGAAGATTGTGATATTGTAAGCTTTGATTTTGAAACCCACATCCTGACAGGTCATCGAAGTTCCCAGATGGTTTTAAAATCAAAAAAACAGCCCTCATATTTCAACAAACCATAATTAATTATATTTTTGCATCCCTTCCATTTATTTCTTCTCTCCTTTGGGAGATGATTCAGCGGTGAGGTAAATGCCCTGGTGGCGAAATTGGCAGACGCACCACTTTGAGGGGGTGGCGGGCAACCGTGCGAGTTCGAATCTCGCCCAGGGCACAAGAGTTTTAATTTATACATTGCCCGGGTGGCGAAATTGGTAGACGCGCAGGTCTCAGAAGCCTGTGGGGTAACACCTTTAGGAGTTCGAGTCTCCTCTCGGGCACCGGAAAAAAGTTCAATGTTCAATGTTCAAAGTTCAATGTTAGTCAGGATGTTGATTTTTTTGAACCTTGAACCTTGAACCTTGAACATTAAACTTCCTCATGCCCGGTAACTCCTTCGGAAATCTTTTTCGCATCACCACCTTTGGCGAATCGCATGGTGAAATGATTGGTGTTGTCATTGATGGCTGTCCTGCGGGTTTGGAAATTGATTTTGATTTTGTACAGAGTGAATTGGATCGCAGAAAGCCCGGTCAGTCGTCCATTACCACTCAGCGGAAAGAAAGCGATACCGTAAAATTTGTTTCCGGAATTTTTGATGGCATCACTTCAGGCGCTCCCATTGCTGCCATTATTTCCAATGAAGATGCCCGCGAAAAAGATTATAAAAATCTTAAAAATACATTTCGCCCTTCACATGCCGATTATACTTACCAGATGAAATACGGCATTCGCGATCATCGCGGTGGCGGGCGTTCATCGGCACGCGAAACGGCTGCAAGAGTTGTTGCAGGAGCCATTGCAAAATTGTTGTTGAAAAAATCTGATGTAATCGTTCAGGCATATGTTTCAAAAGTCGGAGAAATTATTTTGCAAAAAAATTATGTAGAGTTAAATTTAGAAGATGCAGAAAAAAATAGTGTTCGTTGCCCTGATGAAATAACAGCAAAAAAAATGATTGAGCTTATTGAGAAAATAAAAAATGATGGTGATAGTGTCGGAGGAATAATTTCATGCGTGATAAAAAATACTCCTATCGGATTAGGTGAACCTGTGTTTGATAAACTTCATGCTGATTTGGGAAAGGCAATGTTGAGCATTAATGCAGTTCATGGTTTTGAATACGGAAGCGGTTTTGCAGGAACTGAAATGAAAGGTTCAGAGCACAATGATCAGTTTATTAATACAGGTGAAAAGATTTCTTCCGAAACAAATTTTTCAGGAGGCATCCAGGGAGGCATCAGCAATGGAATGGATATTTATTTCAATGTTGCTTTCAAACCTGTTGCCACTATTATGAAAGCACAAAAAAGTGTAAATGAGCAAGGTGAAGAAATTACGCTTGAGGCAAAAGGTCGTCATGACCCGTGTGTGTTGCCTCGTGCAGTTCCCATTGTGGAAGCGATGGCTGCAATTGTTTTAGCAGATCATTTTTTGAGGAATAAGACATCAAAAGTCTGAATAGACATTATTGACTAATTTTGCTTTTTGTTTTCGCTTTCTATGTCAATTGATTTAAAAATAATTCCTTTATCCAGCTGGTTTTCTTCTGCTGATTCCCCTTTAATCATTTCGGGTCCTTGCGGAGCAGAAACCGAGAAACAGGTAATGGATACTGCATTTGCCATTGCAGCATTAAATAAAGTACATGTATTGCGTGCAGGCATCTGGAAACCGCGTACACGCCCTGATTCTTTTGAAGGTGCCGGTGAAAATGGTTTGAAGTGGCTGCTTCAGGCAAAAAAAGAAACAGGATTAAAAACTACTGTTGAAGTTGCAAAAGCAGAACATGTAGAACTTGCGCTGAAATATGATGTGGATATTTTATGGATTGGAGCACGCACAGCGGTCAACCCTTTTTACGTACAGGAAATTGCAGATGCACTCAAAGGAGTTGACATTCCTGTGATGGTAAAAAATCCGTTAAATCCCGATTTGCAATTATGGATTGGCGCACTCGAAAGAATAAATAGAGCCGGTATTCATAAATTGATTGCCATTCACAGGGGTTTTTTCTCTAATTCAAATTCCACCTATCGCAATTCACCTCACTGGCAAATTCCGATTGAGCTGATGCAGTTGATTCCTGATTTACCCGTCATTTGTGATCCAAGCCATATTGCCGGAAAGCGCGATTTGATTTTACAGTTAGCTCAACAGGCGTTAGACCTTAAAATGTGCGGACTCATGATCGAATCGCACATTGATCCTGATCATGCATTGAGTGATTCACAGCAGCAATTAACTCCTTATGCCCTTGGTGAAGTATTGGAATCACTTGTTGTAAGAAAAGAAAAATCTGACAATATTGAATTTCAAAATACACTGGAACTGCTGAGAAAAAAAATTGATAAAATAGATCATCATCTTGTTGAAACAATTGCATCACGAATGAAAATTGTGGATAAGATCGGTGACTACAAAAGAGATCACAATGTTACTATTCTTCAATTGGAACGCTGGGCACAAATAATAAACGATCGTATTCCTTATGGCAGTACCCTCGAATTAAATCCCGAATTTGTAAAGCTGCTTTTTCAATTGATTCATGATGAATCCATCCGCATACAGACTGAGATTATGAATAATTCCGTTGAAGTAAAACCCTGAATGTGAAAATTAAACTCGCCAATTATCCTGTATTCATTGATGAGGATGCATTACAATTAGCCGGAAACTTTATTTCATCAAAAAATTATTCTTCGGTTTTTGTGCTGTCTGATAAGAACACACATAAGCATTGTTATCCTTTACTAAAAAAATTTCTGCCCGAACATTTGAGCATTGTCATTTCATCGGGAGAAGAAAACAAAAAGTATGAAACGTCCAACAACATCTGGATGGAGCTGGTTGCGCATGGCGCTGATAGAAAATCATTACTTATTAATATAGGAGGCGGAGTCATAAGTGATATTGGCGGATTATGCGCAGGCTTGTATATGCGAGGAATAGATTTTATTAATGTTCCCACTACATTGTTGTCACAGGTAGATGCGTCTATTGGCGGAAAAACCGGCATTGATTTTTTTCATCATAAAAATGTGATCGGTTTGTTTAATAATCCAAAAGCAGTTTTTATTTATCCCGGGTTTTTAAAAACATTACATAAGAGAGAAATACTTTCAGGATTTGCTGAAGTATTAAAACATTATTTGATTGCCGATAAAAAAGGGTTTCAAAATTTGGCCACAAAAAAAATATTACCGGCAGACTGGAATAAAATTATAATTCATTCAGTAAAAATAAAATCAAAAATTACAGAAAGCGATCCGAATGAAAAAGGCATGAGAAAAGCATTGAACTTCGGTCATACAATCGGACATGCAATTGAGAGCGCTTTTTTGCAGGACGGTGTCAGCACCTTGCTTCATGGCGAAGCGGTTGCTGCAGGAATGATTTGTGAATCTTTTTTGTCAGCCGAAAAAAAATTATTAGATAAAAAATCTCTTGATATTATTATTTCTCTTCTGAAACATTTTTATGATCTGCCTGTTCTTGATGAAAAAAGAATGGAAGCAATAATTGATTTCGCAGGTAACGATAAAAAAAATGAATATCATAAAATTCTTTGCACGCTGCTTAACGGCATCGGCAGGGTCAGCATTAACCATCAGATAACTAAGGAGGAACTATTTTTAAGCATGCGTTTTTATAATTCTATTATACAATCATTCCATCGTGAGCAGCATCATACACATTAAACATCCTTCAAAAAAAATTTCTGTCAGTTGTACGTTGCCAGGTTCAAAAAGCGAGAGCAACCGCGCGTTAATTATTAATAAACTCTCAGGAAATAAAATTCAGATTGAAAATATTTCAACAAGTGAAGACACCCAAAATTTAGTTCGTTTACTTGCCAGCCCCTATAAAAATCTGGATATAAAGGATGCTGGAACAAATATGCGTTTTCTCACTGCTTATTTCTGTGCGATAAATAAAAATAAAATTATTGAAGGCTCACAGAGGATGCAACAACGACCTGTCGGAAAATTAGTGGATGCTTTGCGTGCAATTGGTTTTAAAATTTATTATGTTAAGAACGATGGGTTCCCACCAGTTGAAATTATTCCGAGCGAACGTTTGCATTTGAAATATGAAGTAAGTGTGGAAGCGAATGAAAGCAGTCAGTTTATTTCTGCTTTACTGATGATTGCTCCGGTATTCCCCGATGGTTTAACAATAAAATTGCAAAAGAAAATTGTTTCGAAACCGTACATTAAGATGACGCTTGAAATAATGAAAATGTGCGGCATTATTTCTTCATGGAAAAAGGATGAAATCAGAATTGATCATCAGAAATACCAGGAAACAATTTACAAAGTGGAACCTGATTGGTCGGCTGCATCTTACTGGTACAGCATAGCTGCTTTATCTGATGGAGCGCAGATTGAGTTGAAAGGATTCAAAAAAAAATCTTTGCAGGGTGACCAGGTGATTGCTGAATGGATGACTAATTTCGGAATTTCGACACACTACACAGATCAGGGAATTATAATTAAAAAAGAAAGTGAACCTGTTTCAAATGAAATGGATTTTGATTTCACCAATAATCCTGATCTTGCGCAGACCATAATTGTTCTTGCTGCTGCAAAAAGTATTAATCTTAAAATTAAAGGACTGAAGACCTTAAGATTAAAAGAGACAGACAGAGTTGTTGCATTAAAAAAAGAATTAAGAAAAATTGGAGCTGAGTTTATCCAGAATAAGCCGGATTTTTTTGAATTAAAAAGTAATTTTAAAAATCCGGTTGAAAGAATAGAAACCTATAATGACCATCGCATGGCAATGGCATTTGCCCCGTTAGGAATTAAAAATCAAATCACAATTATTCAACCGGCTGTTGTTACTAAATCCTATCCTGAATTTTGGCAACATTTAAAAAGTGCAGGTTTTGAAACATAGAAAGATTCAACGAATAATAAGCGTGTAAGTCAACAACAACATTGATGAAGCTGCTTACAGGATTTAAAAATGATTTATTATATCTTTAATTTAGTAATCTCTTAACTATTAAAGAAGAGAATCTTGCACAAGTTGAAAACATTTTTGAACTGACAACATATATTATTCTACATATTTTCTATGGACTTCAATCAAAAAGGTAAAATACTCATCAGCTGTCCTCTCAAAATAACTCCTTATTTGAAGGAGGAATTGTCTCAGCTTGGTTTTTCTGTTCTCAATGAAGGTCCCACTTCAGTTGAAACAGAGGGAACTATTTCTGATACTATCACCCTTAACCTGAATCTTCGGACAGCAAACAGGGTAACTTTTCTCATAAATCAGTTCACAGCTAAGTCACCTGATGAATTATATGAAGGTATAAAAACAAAAATCTATTGGGAAGGCATCCTGGATCAGAATGGATATTTCAGCATCATGTCGTATGCTGAACATCCATCTATCAATAATGCTATGTTTGTAAATCAACGGTGTAAGGATGCTATAGCCGATTATTTTTTAGAAAAGTTCAAAACGCGTCCTGACTCAGGTCCTGAAAAAAATAAGACAGTGTTCTATATATATTGGAAGGACAATAATGTTTCGGTTTATCTTGATACATCAGGAGAATCGCTTTCTAAACACGGGTATCGTAAAATTTCTTTCCTCGCACCCATGCAGGAGTCACTTGCAGCAGCACTGATTCTTTCGGGCAAATGGGATAAAAATTCTCATTTCATCAATCCCATGTGCGGATCAGGAACACTTGCAATAGAAGCCGCATTGATTGCTGCGGAACGAGCGAATGGATTGTTGAGAGTGAATTATGGTTTCATGCACATTAAAGGTTATGATGAAACTGTTTATCTTGCAGAAAGAAAAAAAGCAAAAGAAAAAGTAAAACGTAAATTGGCTTTTAAAATTATTGCTACGGACAATGATCCCCGTGCAATTGATGCAGCAAGGCAAAACGCAATGACTGCAGGTGTGGATCATTTGATTGAATTTAACGTTTGTGATTTTGCTGAAACAGAAATTCCTGAAGGTAACGGTGTGATCATAATAAACCCTCCTTATGGTGAAAGAATCGGGGAGGAAGCGGAATTAGAATTTTTATACACAGGCATCGGAGATTTTTTCAAACGAAGATGTCAGGGTTATACGGGATATGTTTTCACAGGCAATCCTGGTCTTGCAAAAAAAATTGGCCTGAAAACAAAACGGAGGATTGAATTTTACAATGCAAAAATCGAATGCAGGTTATTAGAATTCGAATTGTATGGGGGAAGCAGGAAAAAATTTAAGGAAGAAATACCGGTGATAAGTTAACGTGATTGTTATCGGGTAAAAATATTTTCTGAAAATAGTTTTTACTTCTATCCTCTTTTAAGAATGAAAAAACTAAAAAAAGAAACTCAGCAAAAGGAGCCTGTGGTTTCGAAACAGAAACCAGGCTTTTTTGAAGACATCCTGGATCATCCCTATATAATTATTATTTTTCTTCCGTTGGTTTGTTTCGGAAGAACAATTTGTTTTGAATTTCTCAATTATGATGACCAATTATTTATTGTTGACAACCAAAAGCTGATATATGATTTTTCTAACCTTACAAATGTATTTACTCATGGCATCTGGAGTTTCATTCATTTTGTTTCTTCCTATGATTACTATCGCCCCTTTTTAATTTTGTCTTTGATGATTGATGCACAATTTGGTGGCGCATCACCGCTCGTGTATCATATATCAAATTTATTGTATCACATTACCGCCTGTTTACTTTTGTTCAGATTATTTATAAAACTGGACATTAGGAACAATTCTGCTCTTTTACTGACTTGCATTTTTGCAGTTCATCCTATTGTAACGCAGGCCATCGCATGGATTCCCGGAAGGAATGATACATTGCTTGCCATATTTATTCTTGCTTCGTTTCTAAATTATATTAATTTCGTTCGTTCGGGTAAAAACCGGTTTTTGATTTTGCATTTTCTTTTTTTTATTTTAGGATTGCTTACTAAAGAAACCGCAGTTTTATTGCCTGCAATTTGTTTTTACTATTCTGCATTTATTACGAAGGAAAAATTATTTTCAAAACACAATTTCGTTTTCGGTTGCTTGTGGATAATAATCGCCTTTCTATATTTCTTCCTGCGAGCCAAAGCGCTGGGACAAATGGAAAATGAAGTCACTTTTCCGTTGATGATTCAAACTGCCATTTATCGTTTACCTGCCATAGTGCACTATGTAGGTAAAATGATTTTACCATTTAATTTGTCTGTAAAACCTACTCAACAGGATACTAGTCTGCTTTTGGGTATTGTGTCTGTGATAATAATTGCGGTTTCACTTTTTCTATCAAAACAAAAAAATTACAGGAAAATATTTCTTGGAACGTTCTGGATACTTATATTTTTAATACCTGTGTTAGCTCTTCCGAAAATGTTTAATGACAATATTTTTGAGCATCGTGCTTATTTACCGCTGGTCGGAATGCTTATACTATTGTATGAATCCGTGCCCTTTAATAATAAATTTCTGGCAGGGACTAAAGCAATTTTTGCAGGGTCTGCAGTTGTTTTTTTATTTTTTATTATTTCCTTTAATCATGCTCAATATTTTAAAACTGCTTTGGTTTTCTGGCAGAATGCAGCGTTAAATTCACCTCACGATTCTGAGGCCCATATCAAGCTGGGCAGCCAATATTTTCTCCAAGGTGACAAAGTCAAAGCTGAAGTGGAGATTCAAAAAGCGCTTGCGTTAAACCCAAAGGAAAAAAGAGCAAATGCAGGTTTGGGAGCAATCTATGCTGACAGAGGCGAATTTGTAAAAGCTGAAAAATATTATAAGGCGGAAATAGCTTTAGGCACAAACTATCTTGAAGATTTTAAAAACCTGGGTTCAGTATTAGTTACTCTTAAAAATGACAGTGATGCAATAGTATGTTTTGAGAACGCTCTCCGGTTGGATTCAAATGATAATTCCGTAAACTCTAATTTGGGTTTCCTTTACTTTAACAGGCAAGATTATGACGGTGCAAAAAAGGTGTGGGAACGTATGTTGATGTTAACTCCAAACCAATTGAAAATTCATGCAAACCTTGCTATCCTGTATTCACGGACGGGAGATTATAATAAGGCAATCTATTATGCAAACGCAGAAGAAAAAATCGGAGGAAAAATGCCTGAGGGCTTTATACAGGCGATGAATGAGCAATTAAATATTCATGAAAACAATAAAAGGCTTCTCTAAAAGCCGCTTAGATAAGGCTTGCAAATTTTTTAAAACCGGAGTTTTCTGCTCGTAAATGAGGATTTTAAAAAGTTTGCGTAACGTAATATAAGTAGGTTTTTAGAGATGCCCTAAATTGAACAGGAGAAAGTGCGCTCATCTCTTTATAGCAAAAATACCCCCGGATCTCTCCGGGTGGATTTTTAACCTGGAAACGGTTTTGTTGCATGAATAAAAAAAAATAACAATAGGATGTTATAATATTATCTTTTAAAAAGTTAGCAAGAATTTGTGCAGAACGTTTCATATGCAGAAGTTAATTATATAAAACCTGGCAATTTGTGCAAATAAAGCTCCTGCGATTTTTTATGCCTGTGTATTTTTTAATAATCGGATAATTGCATCGCAGGCATAATTTTTTGGTATGAGCAAGCCAATGTTTTTTTAATTCATATTTTTTTTTCCATTCCAAAAATTGAAAGCTATAGATACGTGCTTGATCAATTAATTTTTTCAGTTTAGGAGCAGGTAATTTTTCTATTAATGATTCAGGATGGATTTTAATACGATATAAAACTTCGTTTTTAATCATGTTGCCCACCCCTGCAAAAATATCTTGTTCTAAAAGCGCATCGCAAGCAAGAATAGCAGGTTTGTTTTTTAGCTTGACTTTTGCTTTTTTATGGTTCCATTCTTCGTTCATTACATCAGCACTCCAATCATAAAATGAATTAACATTACCCTCTAACAATTTAATGGAGCAGGAATAAAAATTTATTTCACCGTTTTTAAAAGTAAAATTTAATCGTATAGGTCTGTCCGGTTTTTTTTCGTTTACCCGGTAACTACCAAACATTAAAAAATGAATACGTAATGTAAATCCCTTAAAGCAAATTAAAAAATGCTTACCCCAACTTTTAAAAGCAATAATTTTTTGATTTAGTAATCGTAACAGGTCAATTTTACTATTACCACTAACTGCAATAACTTTTTTGCCCGTGAATTGCTGCACTTCTTCTTTTAAAATTACTATTGAGGGACCTTCAGGCATGGTTATGCTGTTTTTCTTTTTTTGGTACTTAAACTTGCTTTGAGCATTTCCATTAAATTATCATTTTGCTTGTGTACCACTTTCATTTTTGGTGCAGTAATTTTTTTGCCCTTTGACTTTTCTTTAATAATTTTTAAAAGCTTAGCTGTATAGGTGTCCTTGTATTTTGCGATATTAAATTTTTCAGTAAGCTGTTCAACTAATTTATTTGCCATTGCTACTTCTTTTGTTTTAACACTTGATATTGGTGGTAATTTTAACTCTGTGGTTTCTCTTATTTCCTGGGTGAAGCGAATGCGATTTAAAACAATTACATTTTTATAAGGTTTTAGAATTGCCAGCCCTTCCTTATTTCTTAGTACAAAAGTGGTAACACCAACTTTGCCTGATGTTTCCATTGCATCACGCAACAGCGCATAAGCTTTCATTGCTGATTTATCCGGTTCGAGATAATAGGGCTGTTCATAGTATAGGCTATCTATCTCCCTTTCTTCAACAAAATTTATAAGGTCAATAGTTTTGGTTTTTTCTGCATCTGCGGCTTCAAAATCTGCGTCTTCCAATATTACATATCCGCTATCGAGCTTATAACCTTTTACAATATTTTCATAAGCCACTTCCTTGCCGGTTGTTTCATTAACCCGCTTGAATTTAATGTTTGAGTGGTCTTTGCTATCCAGCATATCAAAGTCAAGAGAACTTTCCTGAACTGCGGAAAATAATTTTACGGGAATGTTTATTAACCCAAATGTGATTGAACCTGTCCAAAGTGAGCGCATGTTATTTATTTTATTAGTTATTAATATATAATAAATTATTCTCCGGTTTCCGAATGTGGCGCATCCACGGGCTTAGATTGTGGCGAACCGATTTCTCTTAAATAAATTGATAAAAAGATAATAGCGAAAACTGATAGAAACTCGCTTTGCCAATTTTGAAATGATTCAAACCAAAGCCGGCTGTTACTTAAATATGCCAACATATTTTCGATGGGTTTGCCTTCTAATAGCTGTTGATTGTTAAAATCTTTATTGCTGCCATACCAGTGTAATAAAAATGAAATGATAAATAAGAGCATTAAAGAAAGAGATAAGGAATGCTTATAAATTGAAAGCACTAAGCCTCCTTTACGAACGGGCCAGGGAGCATTGGGATGTTTTTTGGGTTGCCTGTCCACTTCTTCTTTACCTGAAATCTGTTTTGATTCAGAAGATCCTTTTTGTCGCAGGAAAACTGTAAACCAAACAAACAATGCCATTTGCAGAAATTCACTTTCCCAGTTTTCAAATGTTGCCTCAATGAAGTGCCCACTTTTAAAATATTCCAGCATACCTATAGCGGTTTGATTATGCTCTTTTAAAAACTCATTGTACTGACAAAGCCCAGTGGAAGACTGGGCTATGATACTTATTATTGCTAAAAGTAAAAAAGCAATACTTAAGCTGTTTTTATAAATGAAAGAAGGCTTTTTGGATGTCATAGTATTAAATTATTTCTTTTTGATTTTTTTGGCAACGTTAATCCTTTGCATTCGTTATCCCATAATTTTACATCCTCAATTTGTTTTTTTAATATCTTTTTATTGGCGTGGAAATATTTTCGTTGTGCTTCGCTTTTATAAAGCATGAATTACTTATTAAAATTTTTAATTACCTTTTCTAAATTAATTCCTTTACCAAGTACTGGTTTAAAAATATCCCCTTCACTCTTTATCCTATCCAGTGCATTATAAATTGTAAAGTCTGCCATCTTCAACCCTTTTTTTACTTCATCCCAATGCAAAGGCATTGATACGGTTGCGCCCGGTTTAGGGCGCAAAGAATAAGGTGCAGCTACAGTTGCTTGCGGACGGTTTTGCAAAAAATCAATATACATTTTACCTCTGCGTGCTTTTACGATGCGCTCTATGCTTGTGTATTTTGGAATTTCTCTTTGCACTAATGTTGCTATTACGCGTGCAAATTCTTTTGATTGTTCGTAAGTATATTTTGCACCAAGAGGAATGTATATATGTATTCCTGTAGAACCGCTTGTTTTAGGATATGCTGGCACTTCCATGCTTTTTAAAATATCATTGGTAACATTTGCAGCTTCTATCACCTGATTAAAAGTATTTTCAGCGGGGTCTAAATCTATAATGCACCAATCGGGAAAATCCTCTGTTGCTACTTTGCTGTGCCACGGATTCATTTCTATACAACCTAATGTTGCCATGTAAAGCAAACTTGCTTCATCCTTTCCAACAAGATATTTTCTTACACGGTTGTCAGAAGGACTTTTATATTCAAATGTTTCGACCCATTCAGGCGCTGTGCCGGTTACATCTTTAAAAAAAAAGCTTTCACCAGTAATGCCGTTTGGATGCCGGTTCATTGATTGGGGACGTTTTTTTAAATACGGTAAAATAAAAGGGGCCACCTGGTAGTAATAATTCAACATATCACGCTTGGTGATTTTTTCTTTAGGCCAATAAATTTTATTGAGGTTGTTGAATTTTATTTCGTGTCCATTTATTTCACGAACCTGGGTTTCATCAGTTGGATTTAAGAATGTTCTTCTTTCTTTTTTGCCTGTAGGATTTAATATTTTTGCTGTCGCTTTTTTCTTTGAGACAATTTCCTTTGAAGCTGATGCGGTTTCGCGTGTTATATCTTTAGCTTTTTTATCAATGCGCAGGGCTTCAAAAGATGGGTGACGCATAATTCCATCAGTAGTCATTTCTGTAAAGCTTACTTCACAGACTAATTCGGGTTTCATCCAAATGGCTTTTGCATGTGGCGGATTCGGACGGAAACGTGAAGGTTTGTTTATGTCGGGTAATTCAGTAAAAGGAGCGGATTTTATAATATATTTTTTAAATTGTTTCAGCAGTTCCTTTTGCTGCTTATCATTAAACCCTGTACCTACTTTACCGGTATAAATTAATTTTCCCTTTTCAAACACGCCAAGTAGAAGAGAACTGAAGGATTTTGAGGTATCATCATTTATGGTGTATCCTCCAATTACCATTTCCTGTCTTTTATTTGCTTTTATTTTTAGCCATTCTTTTGATCGATTGCCCGGGTTATAGATACTGTCAGTTTTTTTTGCAATGATTCCTTCCAAACCCATTTTCTTGGCAGCTTCAAATAGTTCTATGCCACTGGCTTCAAAGGCTGTGCTTAATCGTATTAAGTCATTTGAAGGAATAAGTTGTTCTAAAATTTTTCTACGCTCTGAAAGTGGAATTTGCATCAGGTCTTTTCCATCAAGCCAAAGAATATCAAACACATAAAAATAAATTTCACCATCAGCTTCACTTCTCCAATTTTGTAATGCGCCAAAATTTGATTTTCCGTTTTCATCCAACACAACTACTTCGCCATCTATTACAGCATTTATATTCCATTCCTGAACTGCTTTATATACAGGATAAAATTTTTCATTAAAGGATTTATCATTGCGTGATTTTAATGCTACTTTGTTGTTGTTACACAAGGCAACTGTTCTATATCCATCCCACTTTACTTCGTACTGCCAATCATCACTGTCAAATGGCTTGTCAACAAGTGTAGCAAGCATAGGAGATAACTTTGCAGGAAATTTGGCGCGTGTACCTCTTGTTTCAATTTTATCCGGTGAAGGTTTTTTTTTCAATTCTTCCTTGTTGTGTTTGGAAGCTGCTTTAACATCTTCCCGCTTATTCAACTCCTTTTCTTTTTTGCTTTTTGAAGATGATTCTTTCACCCGTTTTGCACCATAAAAATTTGTTGAAGTTTTCTCTACCTGCGCCAATGTTTTTTTTGAAAGTACTGATTTATCTTTCAGCGTAATATCTTCCTTAGAAACATATTTATCTTTAACCTTAAAAAGCAACCATGCATTTTCTCCCCTGCCATGCGTTTTTACAAGAGCGTATTCACCTTTTAACTTTTTTCCGTGCATTACGACATGCAGCTTGCCGGAATAAATTCCTTTACGTAATTCCTTATCCTGTGTTTTTTTATCTTTTCCATCTGCTTTTGCAAGCTCATAAAATCCTTCATCCCAAACAATCACCGTTCCGGCCCCGTAACCGCTTGGTATAATCCCCTCAAAATTCCTGTAATCATACGGATGGTCTTCCACCATCATGGCAAGGCGTTTTATATCAGGGTCTGTGGAAGGTCCTTTAGGTACAGCCCAACTTTTTAATACTCCTTCCATTTCTAACCTGAAATCATAATGCAAATGCGATGCATCATGCTTTTGAATTACAAAACGCAGTTTATCGCTGTCAGGTATGCCTCCAGTAGGTTCGGGGGATTCTTTAAAATTTCTTTTTTCTTTATATTTTAAAAGGGCCATGATAAATAAAGTTTAGAAAGTTTTTTTAGTCTTTTAAAAAAACATGCCAGAATATTTTAATTTAGAGGCTTAAACAAATAAAAAAAATATAATGAGCCAGGCATTTGTAAAAGAAGGTGACGCAGAATGGTTGCACGACATTTTACCTACTATGACAGCGCTTCTGCAATATCTGTCAAGAGAGAATAATGGAATACGGGTATATGAAAAAGAAAATTATATAAATCCAGCGGATGGCAAAACTGTTCACAAAATGAGCAACGGATTATCTTATTCAATTGATGCAAATAGTAAATGGTACATACTGGAGGAAGACTAATCCCCGGTAGAAATTAAATAGAATACTTTAAAATCAATGCCTAAGAAAAGCGCAGGGATTCTCTTATACCGGAAGAAGAATTATTTTTTTGAATTCTTTTTAGTTCATCCCGGAGGATTTTTTTGGAAAAATAAAGTTGATGGTGCATGGTCTATTCCTAAAGGAGAATTTGATAGTGAAGTTCCCTTAGATGCTGCTCTTAGAGAATTTAAAGAAGAAACTGGTGTAGGAATCGCAGCAGATATCGCAATTCCCCTCTCACCTGTAAAGCAGAAAAACGGTAAAATAGTGTATGAGTGGGCGATTGAAAAAGACATAGATGAAAAATCCATCAAGAGTAATTTGGTTGAAATGGAACTTCATGGAAGAAAAATAAGCTTTCCGGAAGTGGATAAAGCAGGATGGTTTAACAGAGAAGAAGCTAAGCTAAAAATAAACCCTGCTCAATTTAATTTAATAGATGAATTAATGAGTATTATTGAAAAACTTAAATAGTTTCCGGTGGTATTAAGATATTCAAAAAGCTAAGCAGCCAATAGCGGCCCTATTTCTTATCGGAAAATTAATTTCAATTCCTTGTACCTTCTTCAATTTGACTTATTAATTCTTCCCGTCTTTTTCCCATTACATCTCTGTCATTAAAAAATTCGGTTTTATCTTCTAAGGTTTCATCTTTAATTTCGCGGGTATAAAGCAGCATAAATGGCAATATCTCCTCATCCTCTTCAAAAACTCCTAAAAAAGTTGTTGTTATAGAATAACGGATTCCATTAATCAAACGCGTATAAAAGGGAAATAAACATTTGTGCATTCCATTATCTCTCCATACTTCGTATTCTTCTGCCGCAACTTCTTTCAGACGGCAATCATCATACACGTAATATTTTATATTTTTAATTTCTTCCATAAGTAATTATATTTATAAATTTAATAGTAATTCAGGGCAATTGCTTTGAGTTTTTGTGTTTTGCAATAATTTTTTCAGCAACGTTCTTAAAAGATTCTGCTTCCGAATCATATTCTACCATTACAGAATCATGATCAGGAATATCCAATACAGCGGTTCGCATTTTTTCCGGAAGGTTGGGGTCTTTGAATAAAGTGTAAGAATACTTTTGGCCCTCGACAGAAACGAACCCTTTATACACCTTCACTTTTCCATTTAATTGTTCCATGATTATAATTTTTAAGATGTCAAAAAATCTTTAATCTTTACCTGCAATTGCCTTGCGACTTCAATTGCCTGTTGCACCAGTTCAGAGGTAATATTATTTTTTTACCATATAGCTTATCTTCCAATCCTTTCCGCTCGCAACACGAGAACGGTTTTCAGCAGCAGAAGATTGTTCCTTGCCTTTTACATTTGTGTTTTTTGATGTTAAAACATTTTCGACTTAAATATTTTATCAATTTAATTCAATATATTTTATTGTTTCACGATATTGCTGTTTACAACAAAACTGTTTAAGGTCTTTAAATTATTCCATGCGTCACCCATTGTATTGTTAAAATAAACATATACTTCTTTATCTTCTGCTATCCACTCGTTAATATAAATTGCGTATTCGTTTAAAAAATCTGCCGGATAATCGCCACGGTAATTTCCTGTGGGACCATGAAACCTGATGTACATAAAATCTGATTCATGATTCATCATTGGAGTGGCGGACTTGGGAATATCATGTAATACCAAAGCAGCGTTGAAAAATTTTAACAAGTTATAAGTGGAATCGTTGTACCATGATTTATTTCGAAACTCAATTGCAATTTTCCATTTACTTATATTACATTCACTGATACAACTTAAAAGATTATTTAATTGTACAATATATTCTTTTCCCAGGCTGGGAGGAAACTGAATGAGCAAACACCCTTTTTTATTTAGGACAGAATTTATTGATTGGAAAAATATTAATACATCATCCTCTTTAAAATTAAACCCTTTGGAATGCGTTATTTCTTTCCATAATTTAAAAGTGAACCTGAAATTTTCAGGAACTGAAGCAGTCCATTTAGCAACTGTTGCTGCTTGTGGAATTTTATAAAAAGAACTGTTAAACTCAATACTGTTAAATAGCGAAGAATAATATGTTAACCGGCTTGCATTTTCAAAAGGAGGTGGATATAAATACTTCGGAATATTTAATTGTAACCCGCTGAGACCGGAAAAAAAACCGGACTGTAAATCAACATCAATCATTTTCATTCTTCCTTTTATCAATTCCTGTTAATTTATAACTAATCGCGCTAAACGCACCAAAGACCATATGAGCTATCATAAGATGCTTAAAATATTTCTTTAAATTTTTAGAGGGAGGATTAGGATGCATGCCAAATATACCTTGCCATGTTCCAATACCTACAAGTCCACTTAAAGCACCTAAGGTTATACCTGAAGTAATAGAAGGTTTTATTTTTGTTTCCTTCCACAATTCATGATATAAAGCAACAAATATAATTCCGACTGTATAGTGCGCACACCATCCCGATATATCAGCTGAAGTTTTTGAATTTTGTATTGGCAATCTTTTAATAAGCTGACTTAAAATTTCCGGTTCACGGAAGTTTTTATTTTTGGATTCGGATACCAAATAACTAAATAAAGTCATAGCAGAAGTGCCTGCGATTGCTGATGAAAGAATTTTAGTTGATAGCATTTAATATTTTATTTAAAAAAGCCTGCCCTTATTAAAGAAGCAGGCTTTTATTGACAAAAAAAAATTGTTATTTTATTTCTTTCAGAAAATCTTTAACCTTAGTTGCGGAATTGTCCACTTTTGCAACCACTTCTTTTAACTCGCTAACAGATACACCAAGACTTTCTGTCCACAATTTAACTTCCCAATCTTCTGAAAGAGAAACCTTATTCCTGTCCTTCGCTCCTCTTTCTTATAAATTATCCATACTATAAATTATTTTTTTGATTTTGTTTCTTCTTCTTCTTCTTGGGCTGCCTGAATGTTAACGGCAGAAACTGCAACTTCTGTTAGTTTTTCATCAGCCGCTTTTTCTTCGTCAAGAGTTGCCTGTAGCAATTTAACTGCAGCATCTAAACCAAGAGTTTCTGCAAATTGGCGAAGCGTTCCGTACGAGGCAATTTCATAATGTTCCACTTTTTGACCTGCAGAAATAATGCCTGCATCGCGCATTGCACCCTCTTCACAATCTTCCATTATTTCTTCCGCCTCCTTAATTAATCCTTCCATTGCTTCACATTTCTTTGCGGTAGCTTTTTTACCCAACACTTCAAAAACCTGCTCCACGCGTTTAACTTGTTCTTCTGTTTCAGCCAAGTGATTTTCCAATGCTTCAATCAGTTCTTCTGAAGTTGCATTCTTAATCATTTTAGGAATTGCCTTGGTTAAGGCTTTTTCTGCCCAATAAATATCTTTCAACTCATCTTCAAATAATTTCATGAGTTGAGAGGATTGCATTCCGTTACCAGAATTTTCATTTGCATTGCCGTTAGAAAGACTATTATTTTTCCTCCCGCTGCCGTTTGCGCCACCGTTTTGATTTGAATTTGATTTTGAGTTGTTCATTTTTATTTATTTTAATTTTTTGACCTATTTTTTAAATTACTTTTTGAATTACCAATTGATTTTTCTTTTTTAACTTCTTTTCCAGTTTCTCCTGCTCCATGCGGTGACCAACTAATTTCACCCTTAGATGGATTTGTTAAAGTATCATACAGATTTAAAATTCCGGCAACTGCCCAGCAAGAACTTACGCTTATTGCAAAGAGTAGTAAGAAAAGTAGAATTTTGGAGTTTTGGAGATCATTTCAAAGATAGTTAGGGGTATTAAAAAACCTTTCTTACGGGAAAGGTTTTAATCAAATGCTTTTACATATTTCCTTTTTGTGAATTTTGATTTCCACTTCCGCGTTCTTCACGTTCAGAACCGGATGTTCCTGTTCTTGTATCACCAGTAGATTCCTCGTCCTCGCTGGTTTCCTCACGCTCTTCAGTATCTTCAACGTTAGTGTTAGTTCTTCCTTGAGTAGAACCTGACTTCTCACGTTGTTGGTTACCGAACTGTGAATCTTGTTGTGAATCCGAACCTTGACGTTGTTGATTGCCGCCTTGAGAACCTTGCTGACTTCCGGTTTTTGAACCTTGCTGCGTTCCCTGGTTTGCTGCTGGATTGTTAGGGTCGGTAGTTTTGCTTTTACCGTCCTGTGTTTGTTGATTTGACTTGCTACCAGATTCCTGATTGCGATTGTCGTTTTGATTTTGAGCCATTTTGTTTGAATTTTTAATTGTTAATAATGATTTGAGAATTGATTGAAATTAATTGTCCGATGTTTCAATAATAGTAGATTGTATTAAAAGTATGCCAAGGAATTTCTAAATGAGATGTGGAATTTTTTCCAAGTTTTACTTATGGATTTAAAGCAACCTTTACACAGTCCTCTTCTTTATGCCTGAAAATATGATAAGCATGTTCAACTTCTGAAAGCGGTAAACGATGCGTAATGATGTCGTCTAATTTTACTTTTCCTTCAACTACATATTTCATCAATACATCAATGTGTTTATGTGCAGGTGACTGGCCTCCTTTTAAAATTATTCCTTTATCGAAAAACTGACCGATAGGAAAATTATCATACGTACCAATATACACTCCCAACACGGAAACAAAACTATTTCTACGTACCGCACTCATGCAGGCTTCCAAAACTTTAGGAGAACCTTTTTCCAAATTGATTACAGATTTAGCACGGTCTAACAAATTTCTGTCCGGCTCAAAACCCACAGCTTCCACACAAACTTCTGCACCACGATTATTAGTAATGGAGCGTATGAACTCCACAACGTTTTTTCCATCTCCACCTTCCCATAAAATGCCTTCTGACTTCGCTGCCTGTTTCTACAACAATTCCCATAAATTCATGACCCATTACCATTGGGCTTAATTGCGGAAGGCTGCCATTTTAAATGTGTAAATCGCTACCGCAAATTGCAGTGGAAGTAACTTTTATTATTTCAACTCTCCTGTCTTTTATGGAGGGGTCTGGAACTGTTTCATATTTTATCTTACCACCGGGGGTGAACTACTGCTGCTTTCATAATTTATTTTTTTTATTTTCTTCTGGTGCATTTACTACTTTGCCATTTTCCTTGTGGAAGCATAGTAGAAGATTTGTTTGTTGAATTAATTCTTCAGGTTTAAAATTATATGCCATCGTTTATCAAACAGAATAGAGCCAAGAGCGGAGGTTTTTAATCTATGTCTTTAGATTTTTTATGCAATAATAAAACTTCTGTTAAAATTTAATGATTCCTCTCATTAAGCTTTTCCACTGAGGATACGCTAACCCATTAGCTGCACTATAGGCAACAGTAGTATTTCGTACGTTATCAATCAGGGATTTTGTTTTAGAATTTGGTATTTTTCTCCTTCCTTCCTCCTCAGCCTTTAAATTGTTTCTCTGCCGGGTAATCATAAATGTACTTGTGGCAGCCTTAGTATAAAAGTGCGCGGTTTCTTTGTCTTTGCTTAAGGGTGGCGGAGCAGGGCGGACTTGCATATAAAACAGGTCGGTATCTTCTTTAGGAATTTTTATTTCTTTTATTTTTTCAATTCTCACCCAGTCATATCCGTTGCTCTCCGTGGTCCCGGACCCGGCAAATCTATCGCTATGAAATCACCTTCTTGTGCGGAACGTTTTATTTTCGTTCCGTTTTGATTATACAAATTAAAAGATGTAGCATTAGAACCGGCATATTGTTCCCAGGTGTTTACATCCGACAGACGTTTCTTCGCTGCCTCATATTTTTCCCGGGCGCTGTTAGAATGCTGAGCATTTTCTTCAGCTACAGCTCCTGACACATTCCCTATTCTTTGAACCGGTAGAATTTTTTTAACTGTATTTTTAAACTTTTTATCTTTCATCATTTATAGTCAACTATATTTTGAGGCCTGAAGGTTTTCATCCCTTCTTAGTAAAGTTACTTTTTTCCTTAACTGCATTTTCTGAAGAAGGTATTTCGCCATATTGAGTATCTGAATATACCTTAGTAAACTCGGCACCAAAGAATACAATCATTGAAGAATAAGAAGTCCATAGTAAAATTAGGATGATGGAGCCTGCCGCTCCATATCCTGAACCGGGGTCAGTTTTGCCGAAGTATAATCCTAAGGCGGATTTTCCTAAAACAAATAATAGTGAGGTGATAAATGCTCCAATCCATACAGAACGCCATTTGATTTTTGCATCGGGCAAAAATTTAAACATCATTGCAAATAATACGGTAATGATGGCGAGAGAAAAAACAACATTGAGTATTTGAAAAATAATTAATAAAGATTCTGACCAATGCTGCGATACCCATGCGCTTAAAGCAGATAGTAAAGAAGAAAGTACAAGTGAAATGAGTAGTAAAAAAGCAATAGTTATAATTAAACCAAAAGAAAATACCCTTGTTTTGAGTAATGACCAAATGCCTGATTTTGTTGTGGATGCTTTAACTTCCCAAATATTGTTTAGTGTTTTTTGAAGTTGTACAAATACTCCTGTAGCCCCAACTAAAATTACTGCAATACCCATGATGGTTGCCCAAATTGAATCTTTACTTTTGTTTGCGAATGCAACCATGCTTTGAACCTGATCGGCAGTGTCGGTTCCCATGGACTGCGCTACCTGACTATGCAATCTTCCGCTCACTGCATCGCCACCAAAAAAATAGCCT
This sequence comes from Bacteroidia bacterium, assembly GCA_039914625.1. Classification (GTDB taxonomy): domain Bacteria; phylum Bacteroidota; class Bacteroidia; order AKYH767-A; family OLB10; genus DATEMK01. Next base: position 25,966 of record JBDSOU010000286.1, read on the forward strand.
GCAATTGTTATTACTACCACTAATAATCCGGGTAATGAAAATATTGCGTTGTAGGCAATGATTGAACTCTCACTCACAGGGTCGCGCGCCCACCATTTTTTAAATGCTGTTTTAAAAAGCGTAACTGATTTACTAAAATTGAATTTTTTCATTTATTTATTTGAAACTCTTATTTCTTTTTATCTTTTTTACTGCTTTCTTTATTTTTCTCATTCTTATCCGTCTTAGTAAAAATCTTTTGGAGAAATGTTTTTTTCTTTTCCGGTTCTACTTTGTTTACTGATGCAATAGTTATTTCATTATCAACGGAAGGATAAAGCGCCTGTATGAAAGCATTGCGCAATACATCAATTATTGCATACCAGGTTCCAACAGTACTGTTTCCGTACTCTCCTTTTATAGGAACTTTTGTTGCCACTTGTTTTTCTTTTGGATTTTTGAGAATGACTCCTACGGTTCCTACTAATACTTCATATAATTTATTAAAAAATGAATCGTGACGGTCTTCAGGTCCGAGAACTTTGAGATTTTTAATCACGGGCTTTACATAACCTATATATTTCCCATCCTTTGCAGCCACTTCGGTGTATAAACCAAATGTTCCTGCATGTACATCAAAATTTGCATACGCTTTTAAAAAATCATTCATGTCGGGAAGGTTTGTATTTTTTAATTCAGCATTCAAATCATAAGTGGGTTGGTCGGCAAGCGGATTAATTTTCATTTTGAAATTAAAAGTTCCTTTATATACATTGGCGTTTGCATCAACCGTTGCAGGAAGCAATGCCGTATCTAATACACTGGAAAGATTTTGCGCAAGCATATATGCGTCTGTCATTGCAATGTTTACTTTAGGCGTAGAGGTCGCATCAATGTATTGAATTTTGCCATTGATTATTTCAAAGCGATTTATTTTTAACGGCATAAATGATTTTAGAACTTTGCGAAAATCGTTTGTGTCTTTTTGAATAGCTCCAGGTTCTGCTTTGTCTTTAGTAAACAGCAAGACGGGATTTTTAAATTCAAGCTCGCCAACCACCCTTCCATGAAATAACGATTTCCATTCTACCGAAAGGTCAATTATTTGTGAAGAAATGAATGGTACCCGCTGCTGTGACGAAGAATCAACCTTATCTATATAAAAATCTTTTATGATGTAGGCGCCTCTGTAAATGGAAAGATCAATATCATTGATATGCCCGAAATATCCGTTCATGGCTGCCAGTGTTTTATTAGCATAGTGCAGCACTACATAAGGTAAAATAATTCTAACTATTATTAAAAGTGAAACTATGAAAATAAGTACCCACTTAACGCGTTTCCTTTTATGGGATTTTTTTTCTGCTGATGCCATTCTACTTACGCCTGAATTTCACCTTCTGAGTTCTGTTTTTTACGGTTTTTTATTTTTGCAAGCAAAGCATGAATAAGTTTTTGACCTGTTGATTTTAATTTATCCGAATTTTTAGCAGCGAAACAGGCTGTGATTGTTTGCAAGGTTAAGCTAGGAACAATTCTCAGCGGATTATTCCTCCATTAAACTTTTTAATTTCTTTACCGTAAATGAATTGTTTAAAGCTTATTAAATTATTGTGCCATCATTTGATTTGAAAAATTTCCACCATAGTACGTGCTATCGGTTCGTGGCACATTTTTGTATGAGTACTTTGGAAATTAAAAAAATGATACTTCAATTAAATCCAACGATGTTAGTTGAGACTCCGCTTGGACGTGGTCATGCCATATTTATAATTGATTATGGCATGCATCAAAATACCTGTTGGGTAGTAGCACTTCAAAAAGATGGAATAATAAAGCACTTCGATTGTAATGATATAATTCTTTCCACAAATTTTACTTATGGCGTTAACCTTGTAAGGAATACCTTTCCCCACAAAGGTAGTTCCAACGAAAAAGTGAAGGAACCATCTAATTTGATTTTATGAATAATATTACCATAATCGGTGTGCTTGCAAGCATAGGAACCGGTATTTCATTAGTGCCGCAACTTTTTAAAATAATTAAGGAAAAGAAGGCAGAAGGAATTTCTGTAGCTATGCTTGCAGTATTGCTCGTAGGAAACGGATTATGGATCTATTACGGTGTCCTGAAATCCGACCTTATTATTATCATATCAAACTCTTTTTCTTTTTTAGTTAATCTTATTATAAGTGTGCTTAAATTCAGGTATAAGGAAGAGAGTCGTAGCAATTAAACTGTAATTTTGCGGGATAACGGAAAATTTTAACAATCAATAATTACTATTATGAAATTAGATGAAGATTCAAATATAAAAGGCGATATGGGCGGAGCCATATCCGTAACTTTTAAAGAAAACGCTAACCTGAATGATTTTTGCGCGAAAAACATTCAGGATTACAATCCTGAGAGACTACAAGCTTTTGCTTTACGGGTTTTTTATGGAAAGGAAATTTTTATAACCATATACGCTGCTGATAAAGACAGGGCAACTGCAAATACTGCAAGCGGGAGGAAAGTTCCAGTTAAAAAATTCAAGCTGGACAGAACTGTGCTAATGAACCTGTTCCCTTTTTTAGCAGAATGTAATTTTACTCTTACCACCGGGGATTTCCCGCTGGAAGGCATGGAAGTTATAAACAAATAACGGCTCAGGATTATCTTCACTTCGTTTTTCTTAGGAAACAGATTGGAGATTACAGCAGCAATTCTTGTAACCTTGGTTTTAGAAAAATGAATTCAATTATAAGAAATCAGTTACAAAATATACTTTTTAAAGATATTAAATGATTTTTATTGGTGTCTTCTAAAGAATCGTTTTTTGTTCGAATACATCCACGGTACCGGCATCATGAAGCGCGACCAGAAGCGGATGATAGGGGGAGTATTGAGGGACATCTCTCTTTCTGTATACAGGACGAAATCGGTAATGACTGCTTTGATTGCAAAAAGCATTGACAAGACTCGCTTTTCCGCAAAAGGATTGGGACAAACAAAACCCATAGCTGATAATGCAACTGAAGACGGAAAAGCTAAGAACAGAAGAGTTGAAATTGTGAAATTGTAAATTCTTAATCTCTTCTACTTTAAAGAGAAATTAAGATTAGTTGTTGAAAAGCAATTTAAAATAAAACGAAGGCTTCTTTAATTTTTCCCTCAAATCAATATCATCAAACATGCAGGAAATAGTTTCACGAAAAGTTTCATTCTTCTCTGCTTTATTTACCACGAAATTAAAAAGCCAGGGATAATTACAAAGTTTTTGCAATGTGTGCGAAAGTTTTAATTCCGTCCAAAGCCGGTTATAAATTTTTACATCGTACTGAGATAAAAAATTTGCATCAAAATTATTTTTCTCCAACGCATCCTTTGCCACAGCGGCAGCTGTCATTCCGCAATACATCGCATTGCTGATTCCTTCGCCAGTAAACGGATCAATTAAAGAAGCTGCATCACCTGTAAGCATAAACCGGTTTCCCGAAATTTTTCTTTTTTTTGATCCTAACGGCAAACCCCATCCGAGAATTTTTCCTTCAAGAGATGCATCTTTAAAACGATCTTTAATAGTTGGATTTTCTGCAATTACTTTCAGCATGGCATCACGCAAATTCACCTTCTTTTTGCTCAAACTTTTTGACAACATTCCAGCTCCCACATTTGCATAACCATTCGGCAAAGGAAAAATCCAAAAGTATCCGGGCAATAAATCATTCAGAAAATGAAGCTCAATAAAATTCTGTTCATGCATTCCAGAAACATTTTTATAGTAAGCACGAATTCCTCCGCAATAGTGCTCAGGCTCTACAATTTTTTCTCCGAATTTTTTTGCAATGACTGAACGGTCGCCATCTGCAGCAATCACTAACTTAGAAAATATTTTTTTTTCTATTCCATTTTGGTTGATCGTTAATTCAAACCCTTCTGCAGTTTGATTTGCTTCAGTCAATTCAGTTCCTTCTAAAAAATTTGCATACTGTTTATCAATTCTGCCTGCAAGAAAATAATCAAAGTCTATCCGTTTAGAAATGAAACCCGGAGCGTAATCCACTTTGCTTGTTACACTTTTAAAGGGAATGTCAATGCTTTTTCCATTAGGCGCTGCAAATTTAATTCCGTAGCTGCCGATGTTTTTTTCTTTATCGTGTGCAAGTTCATCAAGCAAAGACGGATTTAATTTTTTTAAAATCGGAAGCACTTTACCACTCAATGCATCTCCGCAAATTTTATCTCTCGGAAAAACCGCTTTATCAATAATGGTGTGAGGAATTTTTTCTTTTGCTAAAAAAAGGGAAGCTGTAGCACCGGCAGGACCGGCACCGATGATAATAATATCTGATATGTGATTTTGATTTTCGATTTAGCTAAAAAGATTTTGCGAATGAATAGCTAATTTATTTTCGCCACTCAATCTCCAAAACACTAAATACCTCCAATGAGAATTAAACGTTTGGTGAATTTTGGTGTTTTCGTGTTTTAGTGGCATTAATATTTTTTTTAATCCTTTTTAACTTTAGGCAATCTTCAAACTGTCGTTAATAGTTTCAGATGTAAAATGAAACTCAATCTCCGGATTATTTTTTATCATCTGTTCAAGCATCCAGCTTGAATCTGCTAGATAGACAAGATTCTTGTCCTTATCTTCCACAATTTGATGCATTTTAAAACGGATGAAATCTTCCATTTTCTTTTTGTCTTTAGAAGTTATCCAGCACGCTTTATATATTTTCTGTGGAACAAATGTGCATGAAGCTCCATATTCCTGTAACAAACGATATTGAATTACATCAAACTGCAATTCACCAACAGTGCCGATAATTTTTTTATTTCCTCCGGGCTGAACAAATAATTGCGCAACACCTTCATCAGTTAATTGCTCTGTTCCTTTATCCAATTGTTTTGTTTTCATCGGATCGGTATTCACCACTTCTTTAAAAATTTCGGGCGAGAATCTTGGAATTCCTTTGAAGGTCATGTTTTCACCTTCGGTCAACGTATCACCGATTTTAAAAGTTCCCGTATCATATAAGCCGATAACATCACCTGGATACGCTTCATCAATAATGCTTTTTGCCTGGGCAAGAAATGTTGCAGGGGAGTTAAAACGCAAATCTTTATCAAGCCGTGTGTGATGATAAAATTTTCCCCGTTCAAATTTCCCGGAGCATATTCTTAAAAATGCAATTCTGTTTCTGTGATTCGGATCAATGTTCGCATGAATTTTAAAAACAAAACCGCTTAATGTTTTTTCATCCGGATAAACCTCACGTATATCTGTATGACGACCTTGGGGAGGAGGAGCGATTTCAATAAATGTTTCAAGCAATTCTTTCACCCCAAAATTATTAATAGCGCTGCCGAAAAAAACGGGTGCAATATGTCCTGCTAAATATTGTTCCTTGTCAAATTTATCATACACACCTTCGATCAAGTGAACTTCTTCTCTTAACAGTTCAACTGCTTTTCCGAGATGATTGTCGAGCAACGGATCATTTATATTTTCAATTGGCACTTCATCATCTTCCGATGCTTTTTTATTCGGATGAAATAAATAAAGGCTATGATTGAATAAATTATAAACCCCTTTAAAAGTATACCCCATTCCGATAGGCCAGCTCAAGGGGCGAACTTTAATATTCAGCTTTCGTTCTATTTCATCCAGCAGGTCAAACGGATTTCTTCCTTCGCGGTCAAGCTTGTTAATGAAAACAATTACCGGAGTATTCCGCATCCGGCAAACTTCCATCAGCTTTTCTGTTTGCGGTTCCACGCCTTTCACGCAATCAATAACAAGGATCACACTGTCCACAGCAGTCAATGTGCGGTAAGTATCTTCAGCAAAATCTTTGTGACCGGGAGTATCAAGCAAGTTGATGATTAAATTTTTATATTCAAAGCTCATCACTGAAGTTGCCACAGAAATTCCACGCTGTTTTTCTATTTCCATGAAATCAGAAGCTGCGGTTTTTTTTATCTTGTTAGATTTTACTGCACCCGCAACCTGTATAGCACCACCAAACAAAAGAAATTTTTCAGTAAGCGTAGTTTTCCCCGCATCAGGGTGACTGATGATGGCAAAGGTTCTGCGTTTTACAATTTCTTCTTCGAAAGCCATTTCTTAAGTTGCTGATTAGGTTTAATAGTGAGCTTTAAACTTTTTTTTAGGCTTGCAAAAGTATTCAAAAAAGAAACGTTTTTTCTTAACGTTGCCTGATGCGATTCATAAAAAGACTTTCTGAACCTGGAAAAACTATTTAAAGTCAATCCCCCATGGTCCCATGGAATTTAGCTGCACCGTTGCTCCATCTTTATCAATAGCTACAAAATGTTTTTCTTTTGCCGGGTTCACATAAAAGCTTCCTGCTGTAAAAGTTTTTGTTTTTGACATCTGCATGCGATCACCGAAGCCAACCATCACAGCGCCTTCAATTACCGTGATTACTTCATCATTCTTATGCACATGTAGTTTTATAATCTGGTTGGCTGGTAATTTAAGTCGGATTGCAAAAGGTCCTTCTTTAGTCATGTCACCATAAAGCACACACATTTTTGTTCCTTTCGGTAATGCTTCGGGTCCGGCCACCCATTGCATCTGGTCGGGAGTAAACTGCACAGCGCCTTTTGGTAATGTTATTTGAAAATCTTTTACTTGTGAAACAGGTGGAGGTACTGAATCTGTTGTTTGGGAATAAGAATTAAAAGTGAATAGAACAATAACAGTTATTAGTGAAGAGATTTTAGTTTTCATACAATTATTTTTTTTCAAAAATATAAAATCAAATTAACTCAGGCAATAAAAAATTCTTAACAATAGTCACGTAAAAGCAAAACCTTAAACTTTAAACCTGAACTCCCTGCAAGTTTAAATTTATAACAAGACGGAAATTCTTGGAACAAAAACAATCACTCCAATGGTTGCTGAAATAATTGAACAGATCAGAACTCCCGCTGCCGAAAGATCTTTCACTTTTCCGGCAATCTCATTATGTTGCGGTGAAACAAGATTGGTGAGATATTCCAATGCCGTATTGAAACATTCTGCCGCAGTTACAATTCCTATTGCAAAAAGCAACATGATCCAATCAGCAGAACTTATTTTTAAAAAAAATCCTGATATCATTACAAGTACTGCTGCAAGGATATGCAGTTTAAAATTTACCTGCGTGCCGGTCACTTCTTTCAATCCATTGAAAGCATATTGGAAACTTTTTATTTTGAAATTTGCTGTTGGGTTCATCTTATGATTTTATTTCTTGTTGAACAGGAATATTTTTTGAATGCACCAAACTAAAAAAAGTGAGGTATGTAAGAATAAGAAAGCAGGAAAATAAAAATGTCATGCCGTACATTTGTGTGTGCTTATAAGGATGGATCAGCATGATTAAAATATCGTGCGATAATTCGAATGGGTTGGCAATGACATCCCAACTGTTGAATCCGCCAAACCTGCCGAGATAAACACCGAAACTCCCGAGAACAAGTGCTGCAATTGTAAGCATCCAGCTTATACTTTTTCCGAATTTTTCAGTGAAAAAATTTTGAATTTCGATCAATGAAACGAATCCTGTTAGTAAACCTGTCCAGGCAAATGACAGAATCATAATGAGATCGAACCATAATGGTATGTGCTGTCTGTTCAGCAAATGAACAAGGTCAGTAAGTATGTACGGTGCATTAGGAAAAAATAAAAGCCACGCAACTAATAATACAGATGACCTTACAGTGGATTTATGAATGCTTTCATTTTTTCGCAAAATCAAAACAAAAAATAGAGGAACCCATGCAAGAAACAAATTCCATATGAGAAATGTGAACTTGAAATTTGCAGTGTAAAAAATCCGCATTATGACCATAAGTATGCACAAGGAAGAGAATACGCTCAGAATTTTTATGAGCGAATGTTTGAAGGAGAGGCGGGTTGACATAAAATGTTGAATATGATAATTATGTTTATAATGTTTATTGTTAATTGTAACTAATAAAAGTTAAAGTGGATTATTCATAAATTCGGATTGATTCATATTCATTGATGGAATTCTTTGTCCTTCTCTTTAAAATAAAAAACAACGTGATGATAAGAATGCTTTCACCGGCCACAAATATCCACCAATGATAATTTTCAGGAACGTAATTATTCATTTCGGATAAAATCATTTTGTTGTTTTCAGAATTAGTTGAAGTAAAGATAATGCGAATATAATCGTAAATGAATGAAAAGATAATGACGAGACTGCCTGCTGAAAACATGATCCAGTCAGATATTTTTAATTTCAGATAACGTTCGTAGCTTGTAAATAGTATTGCGATAACAATCATTGTTAAAGAAAGAATGCAGGGTGCAATCACAGGTCCTACCCATGGAACAGGGATAAGAAAAAGAATATCCCAGTCAAAAATATTCCTGGGCCAATCAAGCAGAACTTTCAGAAACACATAGTAGAAAATATCCCAGATGCCGAAGCAGAAAATAAAAAATGTAAAACGTTGTAACTTTGTTTTGCCGGCAACAATACCGATCGTCAGCAGCATAAGTAGTGTCGCTGCTTCACGTAAAATTTCAGTTAAACCGATTTTCGCTTCAATAGGTGTCAGCGGAAAGTTGAATCCATCGGGGTAATAAATTTTCCTGAGATAAACTACAATGGCACTTTCCATATAGCCCATTGCAATGCTGAACAAAGTGAGCCATAAAAATGTTTTGAGATGATTTTTTTCTTTTGTCATTTTTATTTGGAACGTGAACAAAATTTTGAATTCAGTTAATATTTTTTTCTTTAAGAGAAACGGGTTGAAGATCTAATTTTTCAGATTCATAAATCACACTGGTCAATTTTGATTTAATTATATGCATTGACTTATAAAATTCGAGCCGACATTCTTTCCGGAATTTTAAAAAATCATAGCCTGCCGCAGTCAGAACTTTTTCATGACCTGACCATACAACCATCATGGTGCCTTCAAGCAAAAGCCTTTTTGCAGCAGTGATCATCTTATTAAAAAATTCTGAACGACCTGCATAAAACTGGCTTATGGCTTCTGATTGAAAGCGAATGTGCATTTCTTCATCGGATAAAATCTGTTCGCATATTTGTTTGAGAACCACCGAGCGCGTGGATTGTTTCAGAGCTTTGTAATAAATGGCTGCAATAAACTCAGCGGTAAGCAAAACAGATATGGATTGTTCTAATCCTCCTAATCTTCGCAACTGACGGAATACAGTATCAGACCAATGTTTCCTCAAGCAAGGAATATCCTGGAGGCTCATAAATCTTTTCAACTCAAAAGCATGACGATGTTCCTCGTTAATAAATAAAGTCAGCGCTTCCATGTATGATTGGTCTGGTTGGTGATACAGAAATTGTTTTGCAGTTTTAAAAATGTGTTTGGCTTCAGAACTTTCTCCCTTCTGAAAAATCCGGACGGAATTATAAATCGTATTAAATTCTTCTTTATTCAACTTATAAATATCAGTCCACGAAATTGTTTTGAGATTTCTTTTGTTGAGGATGAAATAATCAATCCAAGTGTTAAAATTAAAATATTGTGCCATTTTGTTTATGATATTAGTAGTACTTTGTATTACAAAGTAAAAACATAAAAAAAATTGTGTTTGTTGATAAATTATTTTTCAGCAACTTTCGTGGTTGTATTCGAGGCAATCCAGAACAAGATGGTGAAAGCAGATACAAAATATGGGAAGATGCCATATAATGTGTCTGTGTTAGAATGTGAATGTCTGTCTACAGCAGTAAAGACTGTGATGCAAAAGCCGATAGTCAGCAAATACATGATGACTCCGATACCAGATACAGGAAGATAAACGATTCCTGTTTTTTTAAACCAGTTTGTATCCATGATATATGATTTTAGATTTATTTAGAAGTTAGAAGTTGGAAAATAATAATAATAGGTTGCAAATTGAAAGTTGATAATTGGTCATTGAAATTTGATTTTGTATAATTCACTTTATCAATTTTTTTTTCGGATCAAAGTTTCCAAAATTTTCAAATGATCTTCAAAGGCTTTCTTACCTTTACTCGTTGCGCTGTAGGTAGTATTTGGCTTGCGGTTAATGAATTGTTTTTTTACCTGTAAGTATCCTGCTCTTTCAAGTCCACCGAGGTGGCTGCTGAGGTTTCCATCTGTTAATTCAAAATGTTGTTTTAATGTCGAAAATTCCACTTTATCATTTACCATGAGTATGGACATTATTCCAAGTCTGACACGGCTCTCGAATTCCTGGTCGAGAGCATAAATAATTTCTTTTGTTATCAATTTCATCGTTCGTATTTATTATACATTAATATTCCATAAATAATATGCAGCCCACCAAAGCCCAAAACCCAGAAAACTAATCCCCAGCCATGGATGAAAATTCCAACAAGGCCTAAAGCAATTTCTAAAATACCGAGGTTCCTGATTTCATCAAAAGTATATTTAGAGGCATTTAATAGTGCAAGCCCGTAAAAAATTAACATGCACGGAGCAATCAATTGAGGAAAATGATTTTGTACAAGCATCAATATAAATATTCCTCCGCTGACCAGGGGAATGCACAAATTGAATAAAAGCCGTTTTGCAGAAGCATCCCAAAGCTGAAGTTGTTTTCTTTCTGATTTATATTGGGTAAGCAAAAAGGCTACAACCAGCGAAACTGCTAAAATAATTCCGGCAGTTGCGAAATAGAAAATATAAAATGAACGGTTAGTTTCTCCACTACTTGTGAAAGCGAGCTTGTAATAATTATTTAAGGAATACCCGTTATCAGCAGTAAATTTCCATGAAGAGCAAAAACCCATCAAAGCAAAAAGCCCGATAAAAACACCTGATAATCCGCTCAACGACAAAAACCTTGATGACCGCTCCATCAGGTTCCTGATCTCGGCAAGGTTTTTTAATTGCTCCTGCTCATTCATTTGGAAAGTACTTTGAAGTGCAAAGTAAAAACAAATTTTTGAAGTGGGCAAGGAAAATGAAAAATATTTTTGCCCTGAGTATGGTGAAAATAAAGATGAAATCGATTAAGAGTCAGAACCAATAAAAAAACCGGCTTCTTGAGAAAGCCGGTGCGTATTTTTTTTGCCAAAGTTTATCTTCAGGAATGAATGTGCTTTACTTTATTAAAAGATGCCTTACCGTAAGCTGGGCACTTCTCTTTTGGTTTGCATGAACCCATAACACCTATAACGGCAGCGATAAGCAGGAGCGAAGCTAATTTTTTCATTATGTTTTTTAGTTTTTAAATTTATAGTTTTTGAAACGAAGTTGCAAATAAACGAAATCCTTAGAGATAACTGCAAAAGCAGCTAAAAATTGTTTTAAACAGAGTTGTACACATACGATAAGTAAAAGGTTACAGAAACATCCCAGGAATCAGACAATTTTTACTTTTGCTTAAATAAAAATTGAAATAATGCCTGTAGTTGAGCCAAAAATAGAAGATAGCTGGAAATTAATGATGGCTGACGACTTTCGCAAGCCATATTTTGCAGAGTTGAAAAATTTTATTCTTGAAGAAACAAACAAAGGCATTGTAATTTATCCTCCCGGACAACAAATTTTCAATGCTTTTAATCATACACCTTTTAATAAAGTAAAAGTTGTTATTGTCGGACAAGATCCATATCACGGCAAGGGGCAGGCGAATGGCCTCTGTTTCTCAGTGAGTCCCGGAATTAATCCGCCTCCTTCTTTAGGGAATATTTTTAAAGAGTTACGTGATGATCTTGGTATTCCCATTCCCGATCATGGTAATCTCGAAAAATGGGCCGACAGCGGGGTACTTCTATTAAATGCATCGCTTACCGTGCGGGCTAATCAACCCAATTCTCATTCCGCAAAAGGCTGGGAAATTTTTACGGATTCAGTGATTACTAAATTATCAGATCAGCGCGAAGGATTGGTGTTTTTACTCTGGGGAAAATATGCGCAGGCAAAAGATGTTTTGATTGATAAATCGAAACATCATATTTTAAAAGCACCTCATCCTTCTCCTTATTCTGCTTCAAGCGGCTTTTTCGGATGCCGCCATTTCTCAAAAGCAAATGAGATTTTAAAGCAACATGGAAAAGAACCGGTTGACTGGAGCTTGTAGTTGTTTTAGTTTTGTTTTATTGCAAACTGCTGAGAATTTTGGCACATGAATTTAAAGCAATATTCTTTCTTACTTTGCGTACATTCATCATGAACGCTGTTAAAAGAGCCACTTTAATTTTTATTTTATTTTTAATTGTCAGTGCAAATCCTGTCAATGCGCAATACCGGCTTACAATTTTATCTTATGATCCGGCACAGAAAAAATCTGTTGACGATATCATGAAGCAATTAAAAATAAATAATATTTTTCCAGACTCTCTGAGCCGGAAAAAGCAGCTTAACAATGTTCTTATTGCTTTATACGGCAATGGCTATCTTGCTGCATCCTTTGACAGTTTGGTTGTTGACACGACAATGCTCAACGCTTTTTTAAATACAGGAAATGTTTATAAATGGCTGCGGTTATCAAAAGGCAATATAGATGAAGGTATGATCAGCGAAGCAGGATTTCATGAAAAGGTGTATCGCAACAAGACGGTTAATTTGAATAATTTTCGTAAAATCCAGGACCGTATACTTTCTTATGCTGAAAACAACGGGTATCCATTTGCAGAAATTAAGCTTGACAGCGTCAATGCAAGCTCTAACAGTATCAGCGCTGCGTTGATTTTAAAGAAAGGATTGTTTTTTACTGTTGATACCATTATTGTCAAAGGAACTTCAAAGCTCTCTGAAATTTACCTTTACAATTATCTTGGAATAAAACCACACATGGCTTATAATGAAGAACTCATAAGCCGCATAAGCACACGGTTGAAAGAGCTGCCGATGGTTAATGAAACACGGGCATTTAATGTGAACTTTCACGAAGATAAAGCTTCAATTTATCTTTACCTGGAAAATAAAAAGGCAAGCCAGTTGGATGGAGTGATTGGTGTGCTTCCCTCTAACGATGAAAGCGGAAAAGTAACCATAAGCGGAGATGTGCATGTTCGTTTGCATAGTTCGTTCGGCTACGGTGAATTGTTTGACCTGAACTGGAAACAACCCCAGCCCAAGACCCAGGATTTAAAAGTAAAATTTAATTACCCGTTTTTATTTTCTACTCCGTTTGGAATTGATTTGAATTTTTCAATTTATAAAAAAGATACCACTTATTTAGAATTGCAGAGCGACATTGGTGTCCAATATTTACTAAAGGGAGGTAATTTCGTAAAAGCATTTTATAACCATAAAAGTTCTTTATTGCTCAATTCCAAACAGTTTGAGTTTACGACCGTTTTGCCTCCTTTTGCTGATGTTACAATAAACAGCTATGGAATAGGGCTTCGTTCAGAAATATTAGATTACCGTTTAAATCCACGGAGCGGATACGTTATAGAATGGACAGCTTCGGTAGGAGATAAGACAATTAAAGAAAATTCAAAACTAATTTATGTGGATTATGACAGCGTGCAACTCAATTCCACTCAATATAAAGCTGATATTACCTCCGACTATTATTTGCCACTATTTAACCGCAGCGTGCTGGATATCGGGGCAAAAGCAGGGTTTTTTCAGAGCCCCGATATTTTCGAGAATGAATTGTACCGACTGGGCGGATTAAGAACATTGCGGGGTTTTGATGAAGAATCTATTCTTGCTTCACGTTATGTTATAGGAAAATTAGAATACCGTTATCTCATTGAGCAGAACTCCTATTTATTCCTGTTTGTAAATGGAATGTACTATGAAAGCAGAGAAAGAAATGATTTCAAACATGACACGCCCATAGGTTTTGGAGTAGGAATAACTTTTGAAACCAAGCTGGGAATCTTTTCACTCAACTATGCTCTCGGGAGAGAATTTAATAATCCCATTATTTTCAGGTCAGCGAAAATACATTTCGGGCTGATTAATTATTTTTAATCCATTTGCCTGAAGGTCCTGCATTTAAGTTCCTCTTATTAAGGGATTGCAAATACTTTTTATTAAAATTTATTGTGCGCATTTATTATTTGCTTTATTTTGTAAAAGAGTTTTTCTAACATAAAATTATATTATCATGAAAAGATTTTGGTTATCGTTTTTAATAGTACAGCTGATTATGTTACCGGGGATTTTTTATGATTCTGATCCCGGGATTTCAAATCCTGAAAATAAATAACTGTGGCCCTTTGCCCCTCCGTGTCTATTTTTTATCGCAGAGGAGATGATAAATATTTTGTGGAGCCCGTTTGAAGTTCGTTGGGGCATATATAAGGTTGAGTGGGGGTAAAGATTTTTATATGCGGCAGTTAAAAAAGGAAATCTTGTTTCAACCTGCGTGGCAAATGAAAAGTGTGTTGTGAAACAGGATTAAGGATTAAAATAAAAAAGGCTCACTGTGTTTCGCAGAGAGCCTTTTGTTTTTTTGCACAATTGTATTATTGTTTAATCAATGGTAAAAATCTGACCTCTGATTTGGTTTTCACCTGCATAACGTACATCCCGGAAGTGAGGACAGATAAATCCAGATCGTATTTATATACGTTTCCTGATGACGGATATATGATTTTGCTGATAACAGATTGCCCCAGCGAGCTAATCACACTAAGTTGAACGGAAGGTTCATTATAAGTGAACATTACAGTTGTTTTATCAGAAGCAGGATTCGGATGCATCAGTATCTGAGAGCCATTAGAAAATTGTACCTGGTCAATAGATAATACTACTATAGTAGTTGTGTAAGTGTCAGTGCATAAACCATTGGAGACTGTTAATGTTACAGTATAGGTACCATTATTGGCATACGTGTGTACAGGATTTTGTGTATTATCAGTGGTGAGATCTCCAAAATTCCATAACCATGACGTTGGTACCCCCGTTGATATATCTGTAAATGTATAGGTAAGATTATTTACTGTATAAGTAAGTCCTGCGACAGGAGCTGGGTTAACAACTACAAGAACGGAATCATAGCCTGTGCAACCGGTAGCAGATGAAGTAGCCGATACGATGTATGTGGTTGTTGCAGTCGGGCTGACATTATGGTCAGGTCCGAATAATGATCCCGGCTGCCAGATGAAATTAATTCCGAACGGAGGGCCCTGAACGAAAGCATGCAGCATAACCGGGTCTCCGCTGCATATAGAATCATTGTTTGAAGTTGCTGTTACAACAGGAGAATTTGATACATTAACAGTTATGCTTGCAAAACCGGAACAACCTATGGAGTCTTTTCCAACTACATTGTAAGAGATGGATGCTATTGGATTTGCAATAGCTGAATCTCCAACTGCATTAATTGCAATATTGGGTGTCCATGTATATGTTGAAGCTCCATTTGCCACAAAAACTAATGGAGCAGAGCCCGTACAAAAATTGATAGTTGTACCAAGGTTGATTGTTACCACCGGAGCAGGATTTGGATTCACATCAATTAACAAAACAGTGCTGGTATCAGCGGGTGCGCCACCATTAGTGCAACTTACATAACACCTGAAATAGGTAGAAGAGGAAATAGTTCCTGAATTTGTAGCGTATGAATTGTTTCCAAAGTCAGTCCAAGGACCAGCAGCGGTTGAACCGAATTGCCACTGAAATGTCAGTCCGCCTGCAGTTAACCCGCTTCCGGTCAATGATAAATTAGCACTGCCGGAACCGCCACAAATGAGAGAATCATTTGAAGCAACACCACCGGCAATGGGAGTTGTTAAACAGGCTACCGGGTATTCGGTCCAACTTACGTCATCAATAAATATATTACCGCCATTATGAGCTGTGCCGTTTAACAGTATATAATTAGTGTCCGTAGTAAACGAAAGAGGTACATTGAACGTGTAATTGTACCAGCCGTCAGAAAGTTCGTTAACCGGCATAGGGAAAAACCTGCTTCGGGCAACAGCGCCAAAACGGACGGCCCCGATGAGTGTATTTGAAGTATTTGCAAGGATAGTAAGGCTGTCACCGGCAGTGGAGCTTCCATCCCGGTAAACCCACAGGCTGAATGTTGGCGTGGAACCACTGGCACCCGAATAATCAATTACAGGAGTCGTCATCAGTTCCTGGTTGCCCGGAAATGTCATAAAAGAAGAGAACCGGGCCATGCCTGCTCCACTATGTGTGGTACAGTTGGGATCAATACCAACGGTTCTGCGTACCCAAAGGCTATTGAATCCGCCTGTAACGGTCCAGCCTGTTGGCGGAAATGTGATGCTATCAAAACTTTCTGAATGAATAATCTGTGCTTTTGAAACAGGTATGAATAGAAATTGGGAAAGTAAAAGCATTCCCGGAATCACAATTCTTGATATTTTTGTTTTCATCGGTATAATTTTTATTGTTTTTATTATTTTTTTTCTGAAGTTGCCTGACTGTTATATAAACATGTCTGACAGACAAGTAAAGTTAAGTTCCCGTAATTGCTTCCCTATTGTTCCGGGAATAATTTATTTAACGAAGCAAGGTTATAGTTCCCTTAAACGATTCTTCGGCAATTTTTAACAACAGGTAGTACGTACCGGCAGGCAGTTCTGACCCGCTGTCATTCTTTTTGCCATTCCAGCATGGTTGTGACGAAGAACTGGTGAATACCTTTTCGCCCCAGCGGTTATACACCTCCCATTCACTGCATTCTTTTAAATCAATTTTTGCCCCGAGGTCAAAACAATCGTTTTTTCCATCACCGTTAGGGCTGAATATATTAGGAATTTTATCAAACAATTTTCCAATTACAGTGGATTCGTAAGTGTTTGAAGCAGTATCCGTGCACATATTATTATAAGCAATTAAAGTAATGGTATTATTGCCCGACAAACTGAGTTGCACCTGCGGGTTGACAATAGTTGAAGTAGTGCCATCAGGCAACAGCCACAAGTAGTTGAGGGCATTATCGCTGTTGTTGGCCAGTGTTGCAATAAAACCACGGCAAGTTAAAGAATCAAGGTTAGAATCATCCAAAGTAAAGGAAGCTTCAGGCTGAACATTGATATTTACCGGCAAGTTCACAGTATCCTTACATCCGAATACATTTGTTTCTATCACAGTAATTGTTGAGTTGCCGCTTGCCGGCCAGTTGGCAGTAATGCTGTTAGTTGTGTTTCCGGCTACTATATTACCACCAGTAGCCGACCAGTTATAAGTTGAAGAAGGAGTGTTAGCTACTGAAAAACTGCCGTCATGTGATACACAAATATTTGTCGGTCCGGAAATGGGGCTTGTTACAGGAGCCGGATTAATGGTAACTGACAAGGTATCCGAAATTCCATAGCAGGTATCAACAGAAGTAAAACTTATTTCCTGATACCATAACAACACTATCTGGGGTCCCGTTACATTCCAGTCAACCGTAACGGTACTCGTAGAGTCACCGCTTACAATGGTGCCTCCCTGAGTATTCCACATATAAAGGCTGCCGGGAGTATTCAGAGTAGTATAAATTGCTCCGTGCGCATCATTGGCACAGAAAGCAGTGGGGCCCGAAGGAGCAACAGGAGTGAGAAATACATTGATTGTAACTTGCAGGATCACAGGATTTGACAGGCATCCCTGATTAGTAGATTCTACAACAGATACAATTCCGATTCCGGAATTTACAGACCAGTCAACATAAATGGTATCAGTTCCCTGTCCGCTGGTAATGGTTCCGTTAGTAACTATCCATGTATAGCTTGAGTTGGGATCAGGGTTATTTACATAATATTGAACACCTGTAACACCCGGACATACGGATGTATTTCCGAATAAGCTTGTGAGTGTTGCAGCAGGGTTTACAGTAACCGAAACAGTATCAGAATTAGAACACGAGTTTCCATCGGTTCCTATTACAACATAAGAAGTGTTAGTTGATGGAAAAACCTGAATGCTGGTTCCTGATCCTATTGTTCCACCACCCAGCACACTCCATGTATAGTTAGAAGCGCCTGATCCGGTTAATATGAGCGTATCGCCATTACAAATGGTAAATGTGGGAGCAGAAATCTGAACTACAGGTAGCGGATTAACAGTTATTGTAATGGTATCCGAATTAGAACAGGAGCTGCTGTTGGTTCCGGTTAAAATATAAGTAGTGGTTGCGGATGGGCTCACTACAAAAGCAGAATCCGTACTGATGGAAGTAGCAGGTGAAGTTGAAAGTGCCCAGCTGTACCCGGTAGCTCCCGAGGCCGTTAATGTAGCAGAACCGCCAGCACAAATTGACCCTGGATTGACTGAAGCCGTAACACTGGGTTGCGGATTAACAGTAATGGTAACACTGTCAGTAGTTATACAACCATTCAAAGTTGTAACCACTGTATAAGTTATAGAAGTTTGTCCTGTACCGAAGTTTGTTATAACAGCAAACGGATCAGAAATGGTAGTGCTGCTTAAATTTGTCGGGGGAGACCAGCTATAGGTATAACCGGCTGTAGGGGCTGTTCCTAATGTAACGGTATCTCCGCTGCATAAGGTTGCATCAGAACCGGCATTAGCAACCGGGTTAGGCTTCACTACAATCATAACGGTGTCATTGTCAAAGCATCCGAACAATCCGGTGTTCAGGACATAATATACAGTATCGTTAACTCCGCTTGTATTTGTAAGGGTAACTGTGGGATCGCTGATGGTGGAGCTACTTAACCCGGTTGATGGAGTCCATGTGTAAACATAGTTAGCCAAGGATCCGGAACCGATCACCACACTGTTTCCGCTGCAAAGAACAGTATCAGGGCCGGCAATTGCGGTTGGAGCAGGGCTGTTAATAACCTGCACCAAATCAGTAGTTGTACATCCGTTTAAAGTAGTTGTAACAGTGAATATAAGCGTATCAGGTGTGGATCCGGAGTTACTGACATTAAGGATGGGATCAGAAATAGTAGAACTGCTCAACCCTGTGGAAGGTGTCCATGTATATGTATAACCTGCCGTTGTTGGTGAACCTAACTGAACTGTTCCGCTGCCGCAGATAAACTGATCGGGTCCGGCATTAGCAACAGGATTCGGTCTCACAACAATCATGACAGTGTCGCTGCCGGAACATCCGAACAAATTAACAGACACTACATAAAATACGGTATCATTTA
>JBDSOU010000005.1:0-5098 GCA_039914625.1 Bacteroidia bacterium
GGTTAGCTTCATCATCTGAATTCTTGGTATATCCAAACCCGGCTCATGATAAAGTAACGGTGAGCATAGAGGTAAAAGAGCAAACGCAATTTAATATCAAGCTCAGGGATATTTCCGGCAGGGTGATGCTTTCAGAAGATCATACAGGGGCAGAAGGATTGAATGCTTATGAAATGAATCTGAGAAGTTTTGCGAAAGGAATTTATATGATTGAAGTTCAATCGGGCAGCAATTCCTGGAAAACGAAAGTGGTTATTGAGTAAAAGGTTCTACGTTCAGGGTTATAAACCTGAGCTGAAAACTAATTAATAATTCAAAAGCCCTCTGTTTTACCGGAGGGCTTTTGGTTTTCTTACCTGATCTCGTTTTAAAATTGGCGATTAATTATTTAGGAAATTGGTTCCTTTTCAAAAGCTTGTTAAATTATAATCGCTGTTAATAACTCCAAGACAACCCAGGGCTTCAAACTTCAAACCTCCAACCCATTTTCATAATTTTGCGGCTGTAAATGCAATTTATGAAACTTCGTATAGGAATTATATTTGGCGGTACTTCAAGAGAACGGGAAGTATCTTTTGCCGGAGGTCGGACGGTTTACGATAATTTGGACAAATCACTTTTTGAGCCGATACCTTTTTTTGCAGACAGTTTTGGCAATTTTATTTTAATCAATTGGGAATTTATTTACAAAGGCAGCATCCGCGATTTTTATCCGCCTGTTGAATTTATTCCTGCGTCTCCCAATGAATTTCAGGTGTATGCTGAAAGCATAGGTGAGTTGAACTTGCAGGAGCAAAACAAGCTGATCAATGAAATCGGAACAAGGGTAGAACCATCAGATTTAGTCAATCAAATTGATTTTGCTTTTCTCTGTCTTCACGGCAGTGATGGCGAAGATGGGCGAATACAGGGATTGCTGGAGTATTACAGAATTCCCTACAGCGGTTCAGGAATTCTTTCATCCTCCATCGGAATGAATAAAGCAATTCAAAAACAACTGATGGCAAATGCCGGATTTAATATTCCTGAGTTTATAACTATTTCGCGAAACAATTGGTTAAACACTACCGATAAAAAATCTTTTTATAAGGGTGTAAAAAACAAAGTAGGAATTCAATGCGTGGTGAAATCAGCTAACCAGGGTTCATCCATTGGTGTTTCTGTTTTAAGTGAAGACGATCTGGAGAAATTTACAAACGCTGTTAACAGAAGTTTTTTTATTTACAGGTTAAATAAAACCGAATGGGAAAGATTAAACCATGATGACAAAATTGATTTTATCCGAACTCTTTGTGATATACGGGAAGGCATTGGAATTCCTGTAAAAATAAAATCCAGGATCATTTTTCATCCGGAAGAATTATTTTCTGTCATCCGGCAAATGTTTGCTGAGAATGAAAATGAAATCGTGATTGAAAGTGTTGATGGAGAAAGCGAAATATTAATTGAAGAATTTATTGATGGAAAAGAATTTTCATGTATTGTCATTGAGAATGCGGATGGCGCCCCTGTAACTTTGCCTCCCACTGAAATCAGGAAAGGAAAGGAGCTTTTTGATTACCGTTCAAAATATTTGCCCGGATTGTCGAGAAAAATTACTCCTATCAATCTGCCTGATAGAGAAATTAATACCATCAGGAAAGAATGTGAAAGACTATTTACAAGCTTATGCTTTAATGTATATGCACGAATTGATGGTTTCATAAATAAAGAAGGAAAAGTATTGCTGAATGATCCGAACACTACCTCAGGCATGATGCCATCTTCTTTTTTCTTTCATCAGGCCGCAGAGATTGGTTTGAATCCTTCGCAATTCATAACCTATATCATCCGCACATCACTGAATGCACGGATCAGAGATTTTAAGAATTATAAACAACTTCCGGCTCTTTTAATCACGCTTGACCGGCAAATCAGCGAAAGCAAAAAATCAGCGAAAGCTAAAATTAAAATTGCTGTTATTATGGGGGGATATTCAACCGAACGGCATATTTCTGTTGAAAGCGGAAGAAATGTTTATGAAAAACTTTCGTCTTCTGAAAAATATGAACCAATTCCTGTTTTTCTTGTTTCTTCCGGTCCGAATGTTTCGGGCGGACAAAATGGTGACATTGAATATTCCCTGTATAAAATTCCTATTAACCTATTATTAAAAGACAATGCAGATGACATAAAAGAAAAAATTCTGCATTATGAACCCCACCCGATAATCGAAAAAATAATTGCAGAGTGCAGCAAGATTACCAACGTATATGCGTCCACGAAAAATCTTGAATCACCCCGGAAAGTGTCTTATGCAGATTTGGCAAATTTAGTTGAAGGCGTATTTATTGCTTTACATGGTCGCCCTGGAGAAGATGGGGAAGTACAATCAGAATTAATTAAAATCGGTTTGCCTTTCAATGGCTCAGGTGTGGAAACTTCGCAAATTACGATTGATAAATTCCGGACCAACGAAATGATCATGAATGAAGGCATGCATGCCGCGAATCATTTAATCGTTCACGAGGATGAATGGAACCGGGATCCGGCAGCATTAGAAGAAAAAGTGTTAAAGCATTTTCACTTCCCTTTCATTGCCAAACCGGTTGATGACGGCTGTAGTTCAGCTGTGAAATTGATCCGCAATGAAAATGAGCTGCACGCTTTCGCTGAACTAATGTTCAGGAAAACGCAGGAGTTGGTTTCGGGTGCGGCTTCTTTATTAAAAATAAAACCCAAAGAAGAGTTTCCGCAGAAGAAAAATTTTCTTATTGAAGAACTGATTGCAAAAAAAAATGCATCGCACTTTCTTGAAATTACAGGAGGCATGCTAACACACTTTGATGAAAACGGAAAAATTTCTTATGAAGTATTCGAAGCTTCTGAAGCATTGTCAGGCGGGGATGTATTGTCACTCGAAGAAAAGTTTTTAGCGGGTGAAGGGCAAAACATTACCCCAGCGCGTTACAGTCAAGACGCAATTAAAAACCGCATTATTTCCGATAAGGTGAAAGCAGAATTGGAGAAAGCAGCAATAATTCTGAATATAGAAGGCTATGCACGCATTGATGCTTTCGTTAGGATTTACAATGATGATAATGCAGATGTATTATTTATTGAAGTAAATTCGTTACCCGGCATGACTCCGGCAACATGTATTTTCCACCAGGCGGCAATTGCACATTATAAACCTTATGATTTTATTGACCGGATTCTTGAGTACGGATTCAAAAGGAAAATTAAAAACACAACAGCAACGGAACGGAGTTAAAAAGGTTGATTGAGTTAATTATGTTAATAAAGTAAAACATAGTTGTCTCACTAACATAAATTACCTCAATCAATAGAACTAACATTAGAATGAGCCGCATTAAAAATTTCATTACTTCAAAAATGTTTTTACTCAACCTTCTGGGGGCAGCAGCATTCTTTATTATGTTTTTCGGTTTCACCTATAAATGGCTTAATTCATATACCAATCATGGCAGCACAGTAACAGTTCCTGATCTGCGCGGATTAAAAGTTGCTACCCTGCAAAATTTTTTAAAAGATAAAGCGTTACGGATTAAAATAGCAGACTCATCTGTTTTTGATCTTGAAAAACCTCCGGGCACCGTGATTGAACAGGATCCAGCCCCGGCAGAAAAAGTAAAAGAAAACCGGACCATTTATTTAACCATCACCAAAACAGTTCCTCCGAAAATTAAAATGCCCAATCTCATTGATGTTTCCTATCGTCAGGCAGAAGCTATTCTCCTCTCCTATGGTTTAAAGGCAGGGCAAACATCTTACAAACCTGACTTATGCAAAAATTGTGTGCTGAGTTTTACATTGAATGGAAAAACGCTGAAGCCGGGAGATGAGCTTACCAAAGGAACTGTTATTGATCTTACCTTGGGAGATGGTTTCGGAAATACAAAGGTCAGCGTTCCGCAATTGTATGGCTTGTCGCTTGATGAAGCATTATTTGTTTTAAAAGGATCCTCCCTTAACAGCGGATCTGTTATCTTTGATAGTTCGGTGAAAGATTCAATTAAGGCAATGGTGTATAAACAAAACCCTGCTTATGGTTCTGCTTCGTCAATCAGAGAAGGCGAAGGAATTGATATTTATCTCACCCAATCGGAATCTGTTTTAAAAGACAATGAACCCAAATGAATAAAATAGTTTACTGTGTATTGTTTTTTATTTTGTTTAATCTGAGATTTTCTTTCTCACAGGACGAACGATTAGTTCCACTTCCAAATAATCCTGTTTTAATTAATGAATGGAAGAGAATAAATAATTTGAGTGAGATGGAAAGTACGAGTGAAAGGATGCTGTTTGCAATTAACGACACATTGTTGTTGCCTTTCATTGATGATTTTTCGCTTCCGGGAATGTTTCCGAGAAGCGATCTTTGGGTTGACAGCACTGTTTTTATCAATACCGATTTTCCGCGCCATCCTCCGACTATTGGCGTTGCAACTTTTGACGGGTTAAATAAATTCGGTAATCCTTATAACAATGTTTCCGTTTCATCAAACTGGTGTGATTATTTGACCTCAAAACCTATCAATACTTACGATGACGGGCAGGGAAACCAATATAATCCGGCTGTCGGTTTATTCTTTAGTTTTTTTTATGAGCAGACGGGGTATGGGGAAATTCCTGAGTCAAGTGATCATTTAGTATTACAGTTTTTAGACAGCACAGGAGTCTGGCACGATACCATTAATAAAACCGGTGTGGCGCCCGGTCCGCTTGATTCTGCATTCACAAGAGTTCAGATCACCATTACAAATGGCATCTATTTTTATAATGGCTTTCGTTTTCGATTTCGCAATTACGGCTCACAAAACGGAAATATAGATCATTGGCATATAGACTATGTAACATTAAAAGCTCCGCCAAACTTTCCTGATATTAATGATGTGGCCTACATTAATCCGGGTAAGTCATTGCTGAATGATTTAACTGCCATGCCTTATTCACATTATAAAAACGGAAATATTACACCTCCGGCCTTAATGCTCAACAGCGTAAATTATACCATGTTTAATAATAGCAGTTCATTAGCTAAAATTTGCAGGTTTGTTGACCAGGTATATGATCCGGCAGGAGTAGAAATTTTTTG
>JBDSOU010000098.1:0-10083 GCA_039914625.1 Bacteroidia bacterium
CATGACAGCTGGAATTATATTCAGAACAAATAATAATACAAAAAGAAATCCCAAAAGGAAAATCTTATCTGATCTTGATACGTTGCCGCTTCCTGCATGGGATTTAATTAACATCACTCCGTATAAAGAAGCATGGCAAAAAAGTTCAGGATATTTTTCAATCAATATGAATACCACCCGCGGATGCCCTTTTCACTGCAACTGGTGTGCAAAACCAATTTACGGAAACCGATATAATTCAAGATCGCCCGGGCATGTTATCAGCGAAATAAAATTATTGAAACAACAGTTTGAGTTTGACCACATCTGGTTTTGTGATGATATTTTCGGATTAAAACCGGGATGGGTAAATGATTTTGCAGACCTTGTTGAAAAAGAAAAAATAAATATCCGATTCAAAATACAATCGAGGGTGGACTTGCTTTTAAAGGAAAATAACATTGCTTCACTTGCACGGGCAGGATGTGAAACTGCATGGGTTGGAGCTGAAAGCGGCTCGCAGAAAATTTTGGATGCTATGGATAAAGGAACCACTGTTGAGCAAATATATGAAGCAACCGCGTTATTGAAAAAATATAATATAAAACCTGCGTTCTTTTTGCAATTTGGTTATCCCGGAGAAACAAAAGAAGATATTGATGCAACAATTAAAATGGTGATGGACCTGATGCCTCATGACATCGGAGTTAGTGTTTCTTACCCGTTACCGGGAACTAAATTTTATGAAAAAGTAAAAGAGCAATTAAAAGAAAAATCGAACTGGAAAGATTCTGACGAACTTACTTTGATGTTTAAAAATACTTATGCTTCCGGTTTTTATAAGGAACTTCACCGGTTTCTTCACAAAAGCTACAGAACAAAACAGGGACTGGCGGAACTCAAAGATATTTTTGTCAATCCCTCGAATATTTCGGCAGCGTCATTAAAAAGAATTGCAGCAGTTCCGTTTCACATGACGGGAAAATATTTTCATCAGCGTAAAATGAAAGAAAGCGAAATACAAATTTCTAATGAACTGTAAAAAGAATGAATGCGGAAGAAGAAATTTTAACTTCAGCTTTTGATTCCGCTGCTCTTTCTTATGATACCGATTTTACTTTTTCAAATATGGGGATTCTTCAGCGTAAACGGGTCTATTATTTTTTAGAAAAAATTTTATCAAAAGAGAGTAAACGACTTGAAATTCTTGAAATCAATTGCGGAACAGGAGAAGATGCCCGCTGGTTTGCAGAAAAAGGACACTCTGTTATTGCAACGGATGCTTCTGAAAAAATGATTGATATGGCGACTCATAAAAAACAGGAACTATTTGAAGTTTGTTCTTATGATAAATTAATCAAAAAATATTCAAATAAAAAATTTGATCTTATCTTTTCAAACTTTGGCGGATTAAATTGCATTAATGAAGTACAATTGAAAAAATTATCTGCTGATTTATTTTCATTATTAAAACCGGGCGGAAAATTTGTGGCTGTCTTAATGGGAAAAAAATGTTTATGGGAACAAATTTATTTCATACTTAAGCTGAATTTCAAAAAAG
Source organism: Bacteroidia bacterium (assembly GCA_039914625.1). Lineage (GTDB taxonomy): Bacteria > Bacteroidota > Bacteroidia > AKYH767-A > OLB10 > DATEMK01. The sequence continues at coordinate 1,541 of JBDSOU010000098.1, forward strand.
CGTTCCGCAGGTTATCATCAACAGGCGTTGATGCAGTTATAGGCGATCAAATTCAAAAAACATTTTATTATTCGCCTGCTGAATTTGCAAATCTTTATGCGAAAGAATTTAAAACAATCATGAAAAAACCTGTGGGATTTGTTCTTCCTCCCTCCTACCTTGAATCATTTTTTAAAAATAAAACATGGCTGCTTCAACTTCTTAATCTCAAAGAAAAAGTTTTTCCCTTTTCTTTTCTCAGCAATTTTGCTGATCATTACTTTATCGTTTTGCAACGAAGTAATAACATTTCGTAATTCGTAAATTCGTATTCCATTCGTTATCCGGACATGAAAATTCTTCTCACCCACGGTTATTTTCTTGAAGAAGATGCTAAAGAAAAGGAAATTATGCGTCCCTACGTGCCGTTGGGAATTTTATATATCTCTTCTTTTTTAGAAAAACATGGTTTTGAAAATAATGTTTTTGATTCCACTTTTTCTTCTTTTGAAAAATTGAAAACATCTTTGGTGCAAACACCACCCGCAATCATCGGCATTTACACCAACCTCGTGACCAAACTGAATGTGTTGAAAATTATCCGTTTCATTAAAGAAACAAAAGAATTAAAAAAAACAAAAATCATATTAGGCGGGCCGGAAGTTACTAACCATGCAGAAAATTTTCTGAATTATGGCGCTCATATAATTGTGATTGGCGAAGGTGAAGAAACCATGCTGGAATTGGTGCATCATTTTTCAAAACAAAATAATGAACCGATTGATAACGTAAACGGAATTGCTTTTAAAAATAATAACAATGAACTAATCTATACTCCGGAAAGAATAAAGATTAAAAATATTGATGAACTTCCTTTTCCCGGCCGCGCCAAAGTAAACCTGCAGCTTTATTTTGATGCCTGGAAAAACAAACATGGCGAAAGCGCGGTTTCAGTAAGCACTATGCGCGGCTGTCCTTACACATGCAAATGGTGCAGCCGTGCCGTTTACGGACAAAGTTACAGGCGCAGGAGCGCGTCAGTTGTTGCCGATGAGTTAGAATGGATTCAGAAAAATTATTCCGTTGACACCGTTTGGTTTGTTGATGATGTGTTTACAATTTCACATAAATGGATGAAAGAATTTGCTGATGAAATTGAAAAAAGAAACCTTCATTTGAAATATGAATGCATTACACGTGCCGACAGGATGAATGAAGAAATTATTCAACTGCTGAAAAAAAGCGGTTGTTTCCGTGTATGGATCGGTGCAGAAAGCGGATCGCAGAAAGTAATTGATGCCATGGACCGCAGGGTGAAAGTGGAGCAGGTGAGCGAAATGATTCAGCTTGCTAAAACCTATGAAATTCAATCCGGAACATTTATTATGGTGGGATATCCTGGCGAAACTGAAAAAGATATTGAAGAAACAATAGCACATTTAAAAAAATCTGATCCCGATGTATTCACCATCACAGTTGCTTATCCCATTAAAGGAACTCCGCTCTATAACGAAGTGGAGCCTGACTTTATTAAGCAGCTTCCGTGGGAACATTCTACTGACAGGCAACTGGATTTTAAAAGAACGTACTCCCGCAAATATTATGATTATGCCGTTCGCTGGATTTATAATGAAATGGAAGTGCACAAACACAGGAACAACATAAATCCATTTTCAAAAATTCCCGTTTTAAAAATAAAATCATTTGCAGCAAAAAGCCTCATGCTGTGGGAAAGAAGCTTTGGAAAATAATTTTCATTTAGATAAAGCATAAAAAATCCCCCGGGAATATCCGGGGGATTTATTTGTTGGCTTAAGCATCAACTTTAAACCGTGCTTTTTTCCTGTTTTTTCTTCACGGCCGGAACATTGAAAGTCGGTACCATTTCAGCCTTAATAGTATTCGATCCCCTTTCAACTGTAACTTCACGGATCAGGGTATTATAATTTTTCATCGAAATTTCAAGGTGATAAACTCCTTCCTTCAGGTATATAGTGCACAAACCTTTTGACCCCGAAGTTCCCTGCTTGCCTGTTTCCTGTACTAAAACCGTCATACCTTCACCAAGCGATTCCCCGGACTCAATATCTATTCCTTCCACTCTCACCTTCGTATGCGTATTACTCTCAATCAGTTTCGCTGCCTGGTTCACTTCTATATAAAATTCAGGATACTGGTCCTTCAGCTGTTCTGACAGCTTAAGAATTTTATCACGCATAATTACATTTCCTTCCCCGACCAATGTAACCAGCATCCGGGTAAGAGCAGTTTTATTCACTATAACTTTTCTTGTGCTCTTCGAACCTTTAGTTTCATAATCATCTGTGGCGTTTTTAAAGCTCAGCAGTACCGCATCCGTCACCCCCACTGCATTTCTGTCAGCAAGCGGTATAGCTGAAACAATAGTGTGTATCGTCCGGCATGCGCTTATAGCATCACTGTCTGTCCCGTTTAAATAAACCGATTTCGGGAACCGCATATTTTCATACAGGGTCGGGTCGCTATCAACTGCAAAAGCCTGTATGGCAGATGCTATAGCGCTTCCCAGGTTCACCATCATCTTCTTCCTTTTTTTCTTCGAGATAGTTACACCTTTATTATTTAACTGCTGTTTCCCTTCGGTGCTGAGAACAGATTGAATTTTCAGGCCTAATGCGATTACCGCATTATCTAAGGCTAACAGCAACATAATGACCATCGGATACTCAAGGCAGACCACTAAAACTGCTTCCATGGACGACAACTGGGTTTTCTGTTTTTTCAACATAGTTACTTTGTTTTTATGCGTCTGTTTTACGACTCAGACAACCGTACCGGAGAACTTAAAATTCGGGGCTTATTGTTTGGAGCCTTATGTCTTAAATTCTTTTTACTATTACTTTTTACTATTTTAATATTCACTTATTTTCTTTTTTATTTTGGCGTATTACCGCATTTACTTTAATTACCTTTTTAACCTTAAACCCTAACGCTGAACTTTAAACTTCAAAACATTTCCCATTCTAACGGACGTTTTTTCGATTTTCTGAAATGTTGTGAAAATTCCGTAGATCTACGGAGAAATAAAAAATACCGGGTATATTAAAAAAAGATTTTTACTTTTGGGCTATTGTGCGAGCTGATAAAAAGATAAAAATCAGTGTACCGATTCGCACCACGCGCCCGCGTTACGTCTTTTCTATGAGGATTTTCTATATGGGGATTTGAAACTTCAGCAGTTCTTTTTGTGTGCGTGGCATTTAATGGATTCTTATTAATGCTATTCGCTTTCCGGGCCTGTATTTAATGGTTTCCGGGGGTTGCTGAAAAATTAAAATACATTTCTCATTCACAGGATAACGTTTTTGAATACAATCGGAACTAAAATATATTTTTATGCAACCTTCACCTGATGTAATTATTGCCGGAAGCGAGCCTTTCTGCGACCGCGTCTATGATTTTGTTGATGAACTCATTCCCGGGGCTCACAAGATCTCCTACGTGCCCCGTGCCGAAACCCTTTTTCACCGGCTTAAAGAACAGAACTACCATATATTGCTTGTTGAAGAAACTATTATTAAGCGCCCTGCCCTGAGAGCTTGCCTCGGTGAAATAAAAACAACTGCCCCGGCTTTGAAAATTATACTGGTGGCCTCGGGCAACCAGAAAAAGCAAATTACCGAGGCAGATCATGTGCTGCCCCTAACGTTTTCAAAAAAAGACCTTGCCGCCATTCTTTTAGAAGATACCGCTCCTGCTGATCCACACAAAGAAGCTGCAATAAAACTCATACGCCAGGCATTAGAAGACGGATTTCACATCCGCCATTTACAGGTGTTTAACGGCCTCGTATCTAACAAAAGCTCCTCTGTTATTGGCGGGGATATTTGCCTCGGTTACCGCACCGTGGAAACCTATCGTGAAGAATTATACCAGGCTGCCGGGGTAAAAGGCGTTTCAGCAATTACACTCTTCGGATTAAAAAAAGGCTGGATTGATATAGACGGAAATAAATTTTTAGACGATCAGATTTTAAAAGATTTTATCCTCAAAAAAATTCGTTAAAATAACATTGCATATAAAAGAGTCTTTTACAAATGGCATTATAACAAAAGAGTAAATAATGAAATGGAGAAGAAAATAATGAAAACTTACTTCCCTTTCACTATTTATTTTATACTTCATGATCTAAAAAACAATTTGATTTTAAGCAATTTAATTAGCACTTTTGTTCGTTAATCTAAATGTTATGCGAAAGCTTTACCGCTACTTCCAATGATACAACGACTTCTAATTTCCTTTCTTTTAATTCCTGCATTCTCTTTTTCTCAAAAGACGCTAATTGAATGCCTGCATTATCCCTTAGAAGCGGAATTTGCAAAACAATTAATTGAGAAGGGTGCTGACATTAATGTGAAAGATAAAAATGGCTCTAAACCTATAGAATTGGCTATTAGAGCCAAATCATTTGATGTAGCCAAACTTATTATTGAAAAAGGTACTGATATAAATGAGAAGTCACAAGACGGAAAAACCCCATTAATGTACGCATTGGAGCAAGGGGATTACGATTTAGTGGAGTATATAATTAATCATGGTGCAGATGTGAATGTAATTGATAATATAAATACACATACAACTTTTTATGTTTATCTCTTTAATACTTTACCCACTAAGATTAAGTTTATACAGTTGCTCGAAATAAAAGGAGTTGATTTAACCAAATGTAAAGGTCTAAATAATCAATCTTTGTTGTTTGTGGCCGCAGCAGGTGGTGACCTGGAGACAATCAAATACCTGATCGAAGAGAAGAAAATGGATATTAATGAAGTGAATAACGAAGGACAGGACATAATTGAAAGCCATATTAATGTTAAAGCAGAGGTACTAATTTATTTGCTTTCAAAATTTAAAAGCGCGCGGGACTACAATAGATATTTTATTGCTGCGGGACAATCTAACAATGTGGAATTTGCAAAATATTTAATTGAAAATTATAAAATTGATGTAAATTCCAAAGATAGTTTTGGTAAGACAGTTTTAATGAATCTTTATGCTGATTATAATTTTTTTATGCTTTTATTAAAAAAGGGGATTAATATTAATGCACAGGATTCAAGTGGTAGAACAGCATTAATGTATGCAGTAGGTAATTACCCAATAGAAAGAATAATATTATTAGTCGAAAATGGTGCTAATGTTAATTTACATGACAATGATAACTGGACCGTCCTTGATTATGCAGAAAATTATCGTATATTTCCTGTATTAACAACTGAATACAATGAAACCTTTGAGGCAATGATTTTATATTTAAAGAAAAAGTGTCATGCAAAAAATGGAAAAAATAAAAAAGCGAGGCCTCCTGTAGTATATGATTAGTAAGCCTTCGCATAACATTTAAATTAAAAGAAATTTTTAAAAAGGGGGCTTTAACGTGATACAAAGAGTTGAGCATTTAACAATCAGAATGGGTAAACGAACAGTAGAGCTACAAAACCCCTTTTTAAAAACTTCTTTAATTCCTTCTTCGTTATCGGCAAGCTTATTGGGACACTGCTAACTTGAAACTTTGTAGCTTTTAATCAACTGACACAGGACAAAAAACATATCGGTCAGACATCGCTTCTAATTGACAGGCAACGCTTCGTTTTTGATTTTTTTTGCCAACGCACAATTTTTTAATTCAATTTTTTTGCAACCGCACAAATCACACTTTCATTTTTTTGCAACCCACAAACCCACCGCAGAAAAAAAATGAAAGAGTGTTTTCCCCAACGCTTTATTCCGCTTCGTAATGAAATTATCGTTGCGGTTTTGTTACTTTGTCAAACTCAAAATATAGAAGCAAAATATAAATGAATCAAAATCCTGAACAAATAGCAAGAGACCAAATAGACACCGCTTTGCAGCGGTGTGGTTGGGCTATTCAGGACAAGAGCAGAATAAATTTACAAGCAAGTGTTGGTGTTGCAGTCAGAGAATTTCAAACAGACATTGGACCAGCCGACTATGTTTTATTTGTTGACGGCAAACCATGCGGAATCATTGAAGCCAAACGGGAAGAAGAAGGACACCGTTTGACTTTTCACGAAAGCCAAAGCGAAGATTATTCAAAAGCAAAACTCAAACATCTTGACAATAAACCGTTGCCATTCGTTTACGAAAGCACAGGTGAAGTAACACGGTTCACCGATTTCAACGACCCAAAGCCCCGTTCAAGAGAAGTGTTTTCTTTTCACCGACCAGAAACATTTCGTGATTGGTTGAAGAAACCAAAAACACTTCGTGCAAGGTTTTCTGACTTACCTACTCTACCGATTGACGGTTTAAGAGATTGCCAGATAAATGCAATCAACAATTTGGAAGTTTCTTTTAAAGAGAACCGACCAAAGGCATTGATACAAATGGCAACGGGTTCAGGAAAAACTTTTACTGCAATCAGTTCCATTTATCGCTTGCTGAAATTTACAAAAGCAAAACGAGTTTTATTTTTGGTTGACACCAAAAATCTTGGCGAACAAGCCGAACAGGAATTTCTAAATTACATTCCCGTTGACGACAACCGCAAGTTCACCGAATTGTATAATGTGCAGCGACTGAAATCAAGTTATGTTGCAAGTGACAGTCAGGTTTGCATTTCAACAATTCAACGATTGTATTCCATTTTGAAAGGAACAGAGTTAGAAGAAACAGCAGAGGAAGAAAATCCCAATGAAAGAAAGTGGCAACCGAAGGAAGTTCCACCGATTGAATACAGCGAAAGAACACCGATTGAATTTTTTGATTTCATTGTGATTGACGAATGCCATCGCAGCATTTACAATTTGTGGAAACAAGTATTGGATTATTTTGATGCATTTGAAGTGGGCTTAACAGCCACACCCGATGCAAGAACCATTGCCTACTTTGAACAAAATGTGGTGAGTGAATATTCACACGAAATGGCTGTTGCTGATGGAGTGAATGTGGGTTATGATGTTTTTATTATTGATACAAAAATTACCAAGCAAGGTGCGACCATTTGGAAAGGCGAATATGTAGAACACCGAGAACGATTAAGCAGAAAGAAAAGATTGGAGTTGCAAGACGAAGATGAAACTTACACTTCACAACAGTTGGATAAAGACATTGTGAACCCCAATCAAATCACAACCATCATAAAATCTTTCAAAGATAATTTGCCGACAATTTTCACGGACAGGTTTGATAAAAGCGGACAGTTTGAAGTTCCTAAAACTTTAATCTTCGCCAAAACAGATTCACATGCTGACGATATTATTCAGGCAGTGCGAAAAGAATTTGCAGAAGAAAATCGTTTCTGCAAAAAAATAACTTACAAAGCTGATGATGCTAAAAGTGTGTTGGCACAATTCAGAAATGATTTTTATCCGAGGATTGCGGTAACGGTTGACATGATTGCAACAGGCACAGATGTAAAACCGTTGGAGTGTTTGCTTTTTATGAGAGATGTAAAAAGCAGAAATTATTTTGAGCAGATGAAAGGCAGAGGCACACGAACAATTCCATTGGACGATTTGAAAAAAGTAACCCCATCTGCAAAAATTACCAAAGACCATTTTGTAATTGTTGATGCAATTGGCGTTACAAAAAGTTTGAAAACCGATAGCCGACCATTGGAGAAAAAGCCAGGCGTTCCTTTGAAAGATTTATTGCAAGCAGTTTCGTTTGGTGCAAGAGAAGAAGATTTATTTACCTCACTTGCAAACCGCCTCACACGACTTGACAAACAAATTACAGAAAAAGAAAAACAACAGTTTGAAAAAATAGCTGATGGCAAAACTGTTTCGCAAGTAGTAAAAGATTTACTAAACGCTTTTAATCCTGATACGCTTGAAGATTTGCGGACAAAAGTTGAAACAGAAAACGCAGGTGCAGCACCAGTTGAGAAAGAAGAAAAATATGTTGCCTTAGTTTCTGTTTTGCAAAACAACGCAGCAAAAGTTTTTACAGGAGAGTTGAATGAATACATTGAAAATGTTCGGAAGGCACACGAACAAAAAATTGATTTGCTCAATCCTGATTCTGTAATAAATTTTGGTTGGGACAAAGACAACAAACAAAAAGCCGAAGCACTCATAAAAGATTTTGAACAGTGGATGCAGGAACACATAGATGAATTGACCGCCTTGCAAATTTTTTACAAGCAGCCGTATCGCAGACGGGAACTCACCTACACCATGATAAAAGAAGTGTTGGAAAAATTGGTTGCCACCAAACCCAATCTTGCACCAATGAATATTTGGCGATGTTACGAGCAATTGGAAAAAGTAACAGGACAACCGAAAAATGAATTGATTGCTTTAGTGAGTTTGTTGAGAAATGTTTCGGGCATGGAAACAACGCTTACAGATTTTTCAAAAACGGTTGACAAGAATTTTCAGCAATGGATTTTGAAAAAGAATGCAGGGCAACACAATCTTTTTAATAAAGAACAAATGCAATGGCTCTACATGATTAAAGACCACATTGCAACAAGCATTCATTTAGATGCTGATGATTTGGACTACACACCTTTTGATGCACAAGGCGGAAAAGGAAAAATGTTTCAGTTGTTTGGCGAA
>JBDSOU010000205.1:0-6091 GCA_039914625.1 Bacteroidia bacterium
AAAGCTCCGATACTAAATTTACAGAACAGGAGATTTTTTTTATTTATGAAAAATGGCAAAAAACAAAAACAGGCATTACCACCAGCACCATGGGCTTCACCTTTCTGAATAAAAACGAAAGAGCCGAAGATGTCTCATATGGTTTTGTGGATTACAATGATCTGAAAGAACTTTTTTCAAAAATTAAAATAAATACGAATGCTGACGGAATTTACAGCATTAACTTTGCAACGTATTTGAACAAAAAACTTTTCAGTTATAATATTGTTCAGTTTGAAGGAAAACCAATTACTTCAGGAGGCGAATCACAAAACTTAAAAACAGATTTTATTGGAGCTCTTGAATTTAATTCTGCAATTAATTTACCTGTGGTGCCTGATAAAAACATTATATATGTAATAGAAAACAATAAGAATACAGAAGATCCGAAATCGCTAAACAGTAATGAATTGCTTAAGCAGACAGAAAATTACCTGATTGTGAACCAGGAAATATTTTATAATCTTGGCGGTGATAAATTTGCAAATTATATAGCTCAGAATAAAATAAGAATTTTAAAAATTGAGGTAAATGAGATTTGGAAAAAGTCTGTGGACGGAATTTATTATTTGCCAAAAACGGTTACAATTTTTGTGAACGATTCAGCTTTAAACCCAATTTCATTAAGCGAATTTGTTGAATTCCATCTTGAAATTAATGGAAAAAGTGTGCTGCAATTATTCAGCGATAAAGATTATTCATTTGTAATTACCCAGATAAACTCACAAAAAATTGCCCGGAAAGAATCGTATTTATATTATAAAGCACTTCAGACATACGATTGGAAACTGCTGACTGAGTTTGTGAAGTATTATTGAAAGGTGGTGTTGCTAAATTGCTATCTTGCTAAATTGTTAAATTGTTAAAACTCAAATCCTAATAGCCAAAAGCTAATCTTAAACTTTAAACTTTAAACCTTAAACTTATAATGCCAGACAAAATTAAATTCGGAACCGATGGCTGGAGAGCCATAATTGCAAAAGATTTTACAGTAAACAATGTAACCCGTGTAGCTGAGGCGACAGCAGAGTGGCTGCTGAAAAAAAGCAAAAATCCTTCTGTTGTGCTGGGCCATGACTGCCGTTTCGGGGGTAGCCTGTTCGTAGAAACTGTTGCCAAAGTTTTGTGTTCAAAAGGAATTAAAACGTATATCGGAACAGATTTCGTTTCAACACCAATGATTTCATTGACAACGGTAAATCTAAAAGCAGATTTGGGAATCATCATCACGGCAAGCCATAACCCTGCTTCTTATAATGGTTTTAAATTGAAGGGGTCATATGGCGGACCTTTACTTCCGGACCAGGTTTCAGAGATTGAAGCAATTATTAAAAACCAGCCGTCAATGGATATTGAAAAAATATCTCTCGCTGATTTTAAATCAGAAAAACTTCTTGAAGAGGTGGACATGGAAACCATGTATATAAAACATGTGGAGAAAAATTTTGATCTTGATGCTATCAGGAATTCTAAATTAAATTTAGCATATGATGCCATGTATGGTGCCGGACAAAATGTAATGAAAAGATTATTTCCAAATATCACCATGCTTCATTGCGATTATAATCCGTCATTCAAAGGTCAGGCTCCGGAACCAATTCATAAGAATCTGATAGAATTTTCTGACCTCATAAAAAAATCCGGAGAGATTGATTGCGGATTGGTCACAGATGGTGATGCAGACCGAATCGGATTGTATGATAACAAAGGTGATTTTGTAGATTCGCATCACATCATTTTATTACTGATACATTACTTATACAAATACAAAGGCATGAGGGGAAAAGTTTGCACAGCATTTTCCACCACACCGAAAGTTGAAAAGCTTTGTAAGTTTTATAATATTCCGATGGAAACCGTGAAGATCGGTTTTAAATGGATTTGTGAAATCATGATTAAAGAAGACGTGCTGCTTGGCGGAGAAGAATCAGGAGGAATTGCGATTAAAGGACATATCCCTGAGCGTGATGGAATATGGATGGGTCTTGTTATTTGGGAGTTTATGGCTAAATCAGGAAAATCATTGAATGATCTTATTAAAGAAGTTTATGATATTGTCGGACCGTTTTCTTTTGAACGCATTGACCTGCATATTAAAGAAGAAATAAAACAGCGCGTATTGGAAAACTGCCATTCAGGAAAATATAAAGCGTTTGGTAATTACAAAGTTGCCAGGGTGGAAGATCTTGACGGCTACAAATATTTTTTTGAAAATGGCGATTGGCTGATGATACGTGCTTCGGGAACAGAGCCTGTGCTGCGCACGTATGCAGAATCTTCCACAAAAGAAAAAGCATTTGACATCCTTAAAGCGGGTGAGCAAACTTTTATGAACTGATTTTTTTAGAAGTTGGAAGTTGGAAAGCAAATATCATTTAGTAAAAATAAGAAAAGGGGTAGCCTTTTTCGTATTCCTGGTACTTTTCAATCTTCAATTTTCAATCTTCAATGCATTTGCCCAGGAAAAGAAAATTTCTTTCTGGACTCCTTCACCTGAATATAATAAACAAAGAGTAAAACTGGTTTCGTATTCTTTAGCGGGAACATATACAGTTTCCATGATTGGGTTATACAATTTGTGGTACAAAGATTATCCCCTCACAAAATTTCATTTTTTTGATGATAATGGAGAATGGCTGCAATATGACAAAGTGGGGCACGTGGGTTCTACTTATTATGTGGGTAAATGGGGAATAGGGTTATATGACTGGGCCGGAATGGATCATAAAAAAGCAATCTGGATAGGAGGCTCGCTTGGTATGGTCTTTATGACCTCTATTGAAATCTTTGATGGATTTTCCGAACAGTGGGGGTTTTCATGGGGAGACATGATTGCAAATACAACCGGTTATGCTTTGCTGATGTCACAGGAATTATTGTGGGACGAACAACGAGTTACCATTAAATTTTCATTTCATCAGTCAGAGTATGCGCAATATCGTCCTGATCAATTCGGAACTAATTATCCGCAGCATCTTTTCAAAGATTATAATGGTTCCACAACCTGGCTTTCGGGAAATATTTATTCGTTTTTGAACAAAGATTCCAAATTTCCAAAATGGCTGAATATTTCTTTCGGATATGGTGTGGAAGGATTAACAGGCGCATCAGAAAATTCTATTGATTATAACGGAGAGCCTATACCTGAATTTGAACGTTACAGGCAATTTTACATTGCCCCGGATATTGACCTGACCAAATTAAAAATAAAATCAAAATTCCTGCACTCTTTTTTTGAAGTTTTCGGTTTCTTAAAAATACCGGCTCCCACAGTGGAATTTAACAGGATTGATAAAATCAAATTTCATGCTTTGTACTTTTGAAAAAGTCCAGTTTCGGGATATCTGCAATATTATTTCTTTCTGTTCTTATATTCTTCAAGCGTAACAGCCGGATTCCCAACCATAGTTGAACCCGGATCGGTATTCTTCAAAATCACAGCACTCATTCCAACAGTTGTATTGCGCGAAATTTTTATTTGATTTTTGATGCTTGCTGATGGAGCGACCCAACTGTTCTCTTCGATAATAACGCTCCCTCCTATCATTGCGTTTGCAATAATTAAGCTGTTTCTTCCAATTACTACATTGTGCGCAATATGCACGAGGTTATCAATTTTTACATTTTCTCCGATGATGGTGCTTCCTAACGCCCCCTTATCAATACAGGTATTGTTATGAATTTCCACATGATCATGAATAATTACATTACCCGAATGCTGGAGTAAAATAAAATCGCCCTGTTCATTTTTTTCATAACCGAAACCATAATTTCCAATCGTATTATTACATCCGATATAAACATGATTCCCGATTTGGGTTCCGGCAAGAATGGATGTGCTGTGAAGAATAGTAGTATTGTCACCGACAATACAATTTTCTTCAATCACAACATGATGTCCGATGTAACAGTTTTTTCCGATACGTGCATTTTCATGAATTACCGCTGTAGGTTCAATTTTTGCCGGGCGAATTGTTTTAAATTTGAGAGAAAGAATTTTGACAAATGTGCTTCTGGGACTTGGAGAAATCAGAAAATTGCTTTTCTTACCTTTTAATTTTTCATAAGCTGCTTCAGAAAGAATTAGCAAACCTAAACTTAATTCCCGTGATTGAACTCCATCAACATTTTTATCGCTGATCCAGCTAACCGTATGTAAAAGACTTTTATCAAATGTTTCATTCAGGCTCATAACCGAATCAATTGTGCAATTTTCATCACCGATGAATTTACACTCTGAAAAACCCGGAAGTATTTCTTTTATTTTAAAACTTGCCATCTGTGAAATTTAATAAATTATCAATTACCAAGACCCAATAATCAATGACCAAATTCCAATTTCCAACCTCCATCTTCTAACTCCTAATTTGTAGTTTCTAATTTCCAACTTCCAATTCACATCACCCATCGAATCATTTCAAATGCTTCAGCATACAATGAATTTATCTGAACTCCCCGCGTTGTTGCTAATCCTTTTATAAAATTTTCGTTCAGATACGTGCGGTGCGCCTGTGATTTGTATGCGGTAAGGGCATTCAATTTTGTTTGAATATGATTTTCTTTAAGCTTAATAAAGCAACGGGTATTAAAGGAAACGTTATTCCAGGGCAATTCATAACCAAGGATGGAAGTGTTTTTAAATGCACGCAAACCCTCCTCTGAAATTACCTGGTGATCCTGGTGAATGTCTGTCGGGCTTGGAACAAAAACCAAATCCGGTTCAACTTTGGATTTTATTTTTAATAATTCTTCCAGTATATCCTGCCTGAATTCCTTAAACCTTCTTACATCAAAATCAAACAAAATAAGATTTTCGCTTTTAATGCCAAGAATTTTTGTTGCTTCTCTTACTTCTTTTGCCAGGGTATCAGGAGCCAAATGAGGCGGCAGCGAACGTGTACAAATTGAAAAGGCTACATAATAAACTTCTTTCTTTTCTTCTATCATTCTCGCAATGCTTCCTCCGCAACCCAACTCTCCGTCATCCGTGTGAGGGGCTAAAATGAGAATTTTATTTTTTGAAACCATACACTTTTATTTACTTTTTCACTTTAAATAAGAGTGCAATATTCGACATTTGCAGCCAATTATAAAAGAACATCAATAGTTTAGTCACACATGTGCGGCATAGCAGGATTTTATGATAGTACTTTATCGTCAGGTGATGCACAGATTGTTTTGGACAAAATGTTGAGCAGCATTGCTCACCGCGGACCTGATGCAAGAGCTGCTTATTCAGATGAATCATTATATCTCGGCCATAACCGATTGAGCATAATTGATCTAAGTGAACATGCAAATCAGCCTATGCATTATGATGATTATGTTATCATCTTTAACGGGGAAATGTATAACTACCTCGAGGTGCGCAAAAAACTTGTTGAAAAAAATTATTCTTTTAAGACACAATCAGATACCGAAGTTGTTCTGGCAGCTTACAAAGAATGGGGAAGCGATTGCGTAAAAGAATTTGTTGGCATGTGGGCTTTTGTGCTTTGGGATAAAAAGAAAAAAGAATTGTTCGCTTCTCGGGACCGGTTTGGAATTAAACCTTTCTACTACATCTTTGAAGGAAATAAACTTTATTTCGGATCAGAATACAAAGCGTTGAAACAATCTCCTTTGTTTAAAAATGATTTGAATTTTAACCAGGTCAGCCGCGGGTTGCAAATGGGCTGGATTTGTTACCAGGATGAAACTTATTTTGAAAAAATAAAATCATTACCGGCTGCACATAACCTAAAGCTGGAAGTTGGAAGTTCGAAATTGGAAATTAAAAAATATTGGGATATTGAAACAGGGAAATATTCTGAAATGAGTTTCGAAGAAAAGAAAGAAAAATTTCTTGAACTTTTTTCTGACAGTATTAAACTTCACATGCGCAGTGATGTGCCTGTAGCAAGTTGTCTCAGTGGAGGTCTTGACAGTTCTGCTATTGTAAGCATGGTGCAGGAATTGAATCCGGGGAAAAAATACAAATCATTTTCTGTGTATTACGAAGGAAAAAATGATGTAGATGAACGGCCTTTCATTTATGAAGTGATTAAAAAAT
>JBDSOU010000276.1:0-4527 GCA_039914625.1 Bacteroidia bacterium
TAGTTGAAGAAGATAGAGTGTATCTCGAAGAAATTCCTGAACCGGTTTTAATTTCTCCTTTGCCGGTTGAGGATGAAACGGATGATGTCCTTCTGCCGGTTGACTTTGAAATTGAAACCGAACCCAAAGAAAATATTTTTAAGTTTGATCTCAATACTTCCATGCCGATAGTTGAAACTTCAAAAGAGGAGAAAAGGGAAATGGAAGCAGTAAAAGAAACCATCACTAACATTGATCTGCATACTTCCATGCCTGTAGCTGAAGTTGCTAAAGAAGAGGTCAAGGAAATTGAACTAAAAGAAACGTTCACTTTATTTGACCTGGAGACTTCCGAACCGATAGCTGAAGCTCCGAAAGAAGATAAGAGAGAAATTTTGCATACTGAACCGATCAAAGAAATTGATCTTACTGCTTCCAGGCCGGTAATGGAAACTCCGAAGGAAGAAATAAATAAAGTTGCTGAAGTAAAAGAAGAGCCAAAAATTGAAGAATCAAAAGAAGAAGTGGTAATGAAAACTCCTTTCGTTCCTGTTGCTGCTGAAATAAAAAATACGGAAGAAAAGAAACTTGCTGAAGAAATAGCAACCCCGGTTGAAGATCCGCATGAGGAATTGTTCAGGAGATCGAGAGAGCGCATTATGAAATTAAAAGAGATGAACTACCGCCTCAATACTCCGCATGGGCTGGCTGATCTTGAAAAAGAACCTGCTTACAAGAGAAGAAATGTAGTGCTGGATAATGTGCCACCGGCAAGTGAAAGTAATGTTTCAAAATATTCTCTTTCCGAAGACCAGGATAAAAAAGTTGAGATCAAGCCGAATAATTTTTTGCATGACAGGGTGGACTGACAATAGGCGATAGACAATAGACAATAGACCATAGACAATAGACAGTCGTTAATTCGTATTCGTTGATGCTTGAAACACAAATACAAACTGATCTTAAAGCTGCTATGCTTTCAAAAGATGAAGCGGCTTTGCGTGCTTTGCGTGCAGTTAAATCTGCTATACTTCTTGCAAAAACAAGCGGGGCGGGAGGGGAGCTGTCTGCTGAGGACGAAATAAAAATGCTGCAGAAGTTAGTAAAGCAACGCAAAGAATCTATTGAAATTTATGAAAAGCAGGGAAGGGATGATCTTGCAAAAACAGAAAAGGATGAAGTAGCTGTTATTGAAAAATACCTTCCTGCCCAGATGAGCGAAGCGGATGTAAGGGCCGAAGTAAAAAAGATTATTGAGGCAACGGGTGCGAAATCCGCTGCTGAAATGGGCAAGGTGATGGGCGCGGCTTCCAAACAGCTTGCAGGAAAAGCGGATAATAAAATGGTGGCGGCTATTGTGAAAGAATTATTGTCGCAATGACAAGTTTTTGATCAGTAAAATTTTCTTTTTTTATTTTTGGTGAAAGGGGTGAGAGTGATTCCTTTCCTTTAAAAATTATTTATTTTTAAAATAACTATGCCCCTGGTTGGTGTTTTTTCACCAACCGGTAAATTAATTTAAACTTTTCTTTCATGGTCGGTGAAAAAACACCGACCACAGGCAGGGAGTGTTATACGAATACCCGACTATGCTATGGAATGAGTTTTTTCGCGTCTTAGCATTGACACGTTTATGCTTATTGTCTGTCTTTGCTCTATCATTTTAACACCACAAATTTCCCATTTAAAATATCTTGTTCTTGTGATTTTACTTGCCAAAAATAAATTCCGCTTGGCAAATCTGAAGTGTTAAGTGATTGAGTTTTGCCGTTGGAAAAAAGAATTGTGCTTTTAATCTTCTGACTTAATGAATTGAATAAAGTAAATTCTGCTTTTTGATTTTCTTTTGAGTTGTAATTGATGTAAATAAAGTTCCTTGCAGGATTCGGATAAATATTTATTTTATCGTGGTTAAAGGTAAATAAATTATTTCCTGTCGTCATTTGAATTTGATTTGTAACGGTGTTTGTTGCAACAGGTGCATTAAAATCAAAAATAATATTTGCGGTGTTTGAAATTGTTGTGCCGATTGGCAAACCGTTTTTAAGTTTTACTTTGTATTGCACGTAACCGTGGCTGTTGGGTTCATCATTTGTGCTGTCAGGAAGATTAATATTTGGAAAATTAAATCTTGCTACATTACCTATTATCTGTGTAAGCGGATGATGGCTGTATGAGAGTAATGTAAAAGTACTTTCGTCTAAATTATTATCAAGCGTATCGAGGATGTAAATGTGTTGCGCTATTGCTGTTCCTGTGTTTTGAAAATTAATTGTGTAGGTAAGCCATTGTTGGGTTGTATCAATGCTGCCGGACGGATAAACTTGTTTGTCGTTGGGGTCAAAACTGCTTACAACGGTAAAACAGTTCTGCAAAGAATTGTTGTTTAAATTATAATCGCCTGCAACTGAATCAATGGTAACATTTATACACACCTGCGCACCCAAAGCAGCCCCCGTGTCTGTTTGCAGAATTATGCTGAAAGCATTTATAAAATTTATGTTTCCAAAATCGGAAACAGAATAAATAATTGTATCACCAGAAACCAAGGAAGGAATTTGTGCTCCGGGAGCAGCACTTATGTATGTAACAGGACCGCTTAGTACTGTAGTTAAAGTTCCATTTATCCCATTAGCGCAATGCATACCAAAAAAAGATGCCATGTCGCCTGCACTAATCTTGAGAGTAGAGTAAGTTGCTGGTCTAAAACCACCTGAAATACTTTGAATACCCAAGTCAAATCCGTTCTTGCATTTTAAAGCAAAATCATTATTGTAAAATAAACTATCGGTTGCGTTTATTGTATCGTTGTAGGTTTCATTAGCCGGACATAAAACGTCAAATGGAATATTTGTTGTATCAGCGGTTACTGAATATACTCCCACACTATCAGTATTAAATGAATATAATCCTTCTCCGCCAGTTAAAGTTTGCTGAATTAGATTACCGTCTTTATACAATAAAAGCGGTAAATTTTGCTGATTAATATCCTGACCGTTAAAAATACAATCAGTATTAAAATCAAAATAAGATTTACCGCTTATATTCCAGTAAAAATTACAGTTGTTTGAATTGAAAATATCACATAAAGGAACGCTGCTAAGAAGTGGATTACTCGAAGTCACATTTCCGTAATTCGGAAGGCAATTAATACCTGTATTTGTAAAATTAAAATTGCCAATAGTTTTTAAAAAAGGTAAACAAGTAAGCAGTGGGCTATTAGAGCAATCAAAATTATTTAACACTGACGGCAATTCAGGAATAGAGGTTAATGGATTATTACCGCAATATAATTTCAATAAATCATTTGGCAAGGCAGGTAAGGAAGTTAGCTGATTATTCTGACAATAAATTTCTTCTAAATTTGATGTTAATGCAGGCAATGCCGTCAATTGATTGTTTTGACAGCTAAGAAACCTTATCCAAGTTCCTGCAAAAGATGGTAGTGTTGATAAAAGATTATTATCACAATATAGTCCATAACTCAGAGAAGAAGCTGGTAAAGGAGGCAATGCAGTTAATAAATTATAGCTGCAATACAGTTCTTTAAAATTATTTGCAGGTAAGGCGGGAAGTGAAGTCAGTTGGTTATTGGCACAATAAAGATACTGAATGTCAGACGGAAAGGAAGATATAAAGGTTAATGCATTATAAGAGCAATTGAGAAACCATAAATTAACAGGTAACGCAGGCAAAGACGTTAAGTTGTTTTGGCTGCAATCAAAATAATCAAGTATGGCAGGTAATGGAGGTATGGATGTCAATTGGTTATTATAACATCTAAAATCATATATGGCGGACGGTATAGAAGGTAAGGAAGTTAATTGATTGTCATGAAGCTGCAATTCAATTAAACCAGAAGGTAATGCGGGAAGTGAAGTCAATTGATTGAAGGAGCACTGAAGAACAGTTAAACTATTGGGTAAGGAAGGTAGTGAAGTTAGTTGATTACCATCGCAATAAAATTCTGATAAATTTAAAGGTAAAGCAGTTACCGAAGTCAATTCATTATTCGGACATGCCAAGTAAGTTAAATTGGGCGGTAAAGCTGGCAATAATGATACATAAGAATTTACGAGATAAAAATATGTGAGGGTAACAAATGCTTCAATCCCTGTTATATCATAAATGATGGGATAATTAATAAAAAGCGAATCGCAATTTGAAACGAGGGGACAGGAAGGATCAATAGAATCCCCCACAAAACAGGAACCAAAACCTTGAGAGATTAATTCATTTCTAAAACCAGTATCAGGCACATACACCAGTTGGGCTTTTGCAAATGAAAAATGAAAACTGATAAAAACAAAAATGAATAAAATTTTTGTGTAATACTTTTGCATGATAAAATTTTTGCGAATAAAACAAATATAAACGAAAAAACTTTAATGACTTACTGTAGCAAGTTTTTTCTTATTGAAGTTTTGAGTTAGCAACACAGTTCAATCGAAGCGATACGGGTTTCGTATAACGCATAAGGGATAAATGAAGTTTTTAAAAGAAGGGATTAGAAGCACAACTCTCCGATAACCCACAATGTTTGTTAGA
>JBDSOU010000073.1:0-5284 GCA_039914625.1 Bacteroidia bacterium
CTGATGTATCTTTGTTTTGATGCACGGTTTTTTAATGCTTTTGCCATTTTTCTTTGCACTTAGTTGGTGCAAATATCTTCAAAAACAGCTTGCTTTGTAGCTCGTGAGGTTAATCAGCAGACCCTATTTACATTATTTATAGCAATAGGCGTAAGGGTTCCGGGAATCAATGCAATGTTTTGATTCCCCGTAATCCCCGGACCGCTTATAAAAAACCCGAAAACATCATTAAATGTAGAGCCAACATAATCATTGTATTCCTCTGAAGCAAAAATATAATTGAATATTGCCGTATCGGATACGGCAATGAAATCAAATTCAAGCACACAGGCATCATAGGTTAAACCTGTTGTAAGAGTAGTTAAATCCGGGTCTCCTACCAGGCCTAAATCATAACCCTGGCCTGTTCCGGTATTAGGAGCAGCAGCGATGGATGCATGTCCGCTTGTAAGAAGCATTCCTCCTGATATTCCAACGTTGCAAGTTCCCGTACATTGAAAAGTGCTTGCCGCTAATGCATCTCCGTTATAAATAATATTTGAAACAGCAATTCCGCCTGCTGCAATTGCATTGACCAAATCACTTGGTGTTGCTGAAGTGGCAACTATTAATTGTGCAAACAAACTATTGATTCCAATAAATGAGATCAACATGAGAGTATAAATTTTTTTCATCTGTGTGATTTTTAAAATGGATATGCAATTATAAAGAAAAAATTAAAGTGCAGTGAAAGTAAATTCTTCGCTGCTAAAATTTTAAAAGAAACCAAAAAGATTTATTTCTTCTGAGCTGTTGCTGCCTGCATCATCAAACTTTGCTTGCTCACAAAAATCCGGTTTGCAATATTGCTTTGCGATTCGCTGAAATAAGCATCAGTATTCTGGCTGGAATGGAGAATAAATTTCTGTGTTGAATCTGCCGGATATGCCTGAACAGAAATTGCTGCAGGCTGATTATTGCCCTGTATGGAAAGCGTAAAAACAGGGGTTGATGAAGGAGTATAATTATCAACAAAACCGCTGCTCTGTATTGTTCCAAGCCCGTTCAAATAATTAACAATCTTTGTTGAATCTGCTGCTTCACCATTCACCATCCACGCACTGCCTTGTTTTGTAATTACGAAGCTGCTGTCGCCCGGGTAAGTAAACGTCAAACTATTCCAGTTGTCTTTAGTGCCATGAATGAATCCCTTATTGCGCCATGAATTAAATCCCTGGTTAATGCTCATAGAAAGAAATCCTTCAATAGCATAGACAGGTTCTTCACTCGCATGACGTATATAAGTCATTCCGCTTCTTGATGCAGGATCATAGCCAAACTTACCCACTATCATATCATAGGTTTGATCTTTTGTAACTATCTTAATTCGCGTGCCAGATGTATCGGTAACCTGCATTTCACCCCATCCTGATTTATCAGCGGCAGCAAGGCTTTGTGATTTTACATCCTCAAAATTTGCAAGCAACCCGCGTATTGCATTACTATCAGCTACAGTTTTTATTTTATCATTTTGCAGTTCCCATCCTGAAGCAACCTTAGTGATTTTTATTTCCTTACCCTTATCAGCCTTAGGATAAATAAAAATTTGTGTGACTGATGATGTATCAATTTTTACAAACTCTTCATGAAAAGTGCTTTCGCTTTTGTTTGCGCTGTACTTGCTGTAAGCAGCTATACCTCCTAATACCACAAGGATGATTAAAAGTGTTTTTGTATTAAATTTTTTAAACATATTTTTAAAGTACTAAGAACCAAGTATTAAGTATCAAGACATGAAAAGTAATTTGCAATTAAAATCCGCAATCAGGCATATTCTTCTTCCATTCTTTTCACCCTCTTATTACGAGTCATTTGCACACGAATAAACCCGTAAACAACTATTGCCAAAATAGGTAAAAGGAAATTCAAGTATTTGTAAAATGTCTTCTTACCGTCTTCTATCTGGTCGAGCGGACGGGCTGTAATTCCTTTAGTGCGGAGTTCAATAAGCCCTGTATCATCAGAAAGCCAGTCAACAGAGTTTACTAATAAATTTACATTATCCGGTGAAACTTGCTGTGCCATTTGACCTTCTCCGTTAACGGCAAAATCACCGTTAGCAATTACTATCATTTTAGATAGTGCACTGCCCGAAATTTTTCCTGTGATAGCTGCGCCTAATGTAATTCCCCCCATTGGAAAATCCGCTTCTGTCCATTGTTTCTGCACATTGAAAAAAGTGGGCGATTGCTGTGTTCCTGCTTTAGCGCTTGTTTTTAAAATCGGAACGAAATTCATCATTGAATCCCCCGTGTATTTTAAAGGGCTTGGAAAACGAAACAGCACTTGTTCCAGCCCTTTTACTGCCGGATGATCTTCAAATTTATTTACAAGAGGAAAATAAGGAAACTGTATTTGCGTGTTAAAAGCAAACGATCCCTGCTGCTGACGAACACTCACTGCACCGCAATTTGCATCCACTACAAACTGGTCTTCTATCATTATTTTCTTTTTCGCAAGCCAATCCTCCAAACCGGTATGACGGCTTTCGCCCGATGCTTTTGTCAGGTCAGTAGTTTCGCGATTGTAGGCAATGAAAATATTTTTCCCTTTCGAAACAAATTCTTCAATGCGCTGCAAATGGCTCTCCGGAAAAGTATCTTTAGGATCAATGATAACTAATGTTTTTATTTTGTCAGGAATCGGTGCGCTGTCACTCAATGTAACAATTTCAATATTGTATAAAATGGACAATGCACTATTGACCTGCTGAATAGCCTGCTGTGTTGGTTCTCCGTGACCCTGCAAAAGACCGATAGTGGGTTTATCCGTAACCGATAATTTTTTTATGCTTGATGATAACGCATACTCCATTGCCGACCCGGGCTGCATAAACGGAATGGCTTCGCTTTTATCTCCCATTTTTACTACAGCACCGAGATAGGCTTTCTGCTGCTTCATCTGATCTTTCTCACGAACATTGATCATTACAGGCTGCACACCAGCCTGCGCTGCCTGTTGCTCTGTTTCTTCTTTTTCATTCGGGTTGATAAATTCATACACCACTTTTCCGTGAGAACGGTTTGCATATTCAACAAGCAATTCTTTAAAATCTCTTTTTGTTTTTGCAATATCAGGAGGAAGATTTTCTGAAAAATATGCTTTCACCGTTATAGGCTGTTTTATAGAGCTTAGCATATCATTTGTTGCTTTGCTCAGCGTATAGCGTTTGTCACCGGTGAAATCAAGACGGAAGAAAAAATTATCAGAAAGAAAATTAACTACAATCAGAATTGCAACGGTGAGAAAAATAAAGTTGAGAACAGATTTTTTTGTTTTCATTTTTTTTGCTCCCTCCCTTTTAGGGAAGGGTGGGGGAGGGTCTTCAATCGGCTAAATTTCTTTTTGATAAGGTTACCTCAGATGATACAAGTCCGAGGAAAATAACGGAGAAAAAATAAACAAGGTCTTTGCTGTCAATCACTCCTCTTGAAATAGATTCGTAATGGGTGGAAACACTCAAATAACTGAACACGGATCCTGCAACTCCTGTGAAATTACTCGCAAGCACATCGAAAATGATATGGAAAAATATTCCGATAAATATAGCAAGAAGAAACGCTACAATCTGGTTGTTAGTAATGCTGCTGGTGAATAACCCGATGCTAATATAGGTTGCTGACATGAGTAACAAACCAAGGTAACCCGCCCAAACAGCACCGTGATCAACCGGACCGAGTTTCCAAACTGTTATATAATAAGGCAGTGTCAGTAACAATGCAACTCCTATAAGAACAAGACATGCCAGAAACTTTCCGAAGATAATCTGCCAGTCTGTAACGGCTTTTGTAAGAAGCAATTCTATAGTTCCCGATTTATTTTCTTCCGCTAACATGCGCATTGTTATAGCAGGAATGAAAAAGAAAAGCGTCCAATACGCTATGCTGAAAAACACCTGCAAATCGGCCTGGTTGCGCAGAAATATATCTGATCCGTACAACCATGTAAAGAATCCGCTGAAGCCAAGAAATGCAACAAGCATTATATACGCCATCAGTGAATCAAAGAAAGATTGAAGTTCTCTGCGGGCTATGATCCAGATTTTTTGCATTGCGATTTTTTTCTTTCTACTTTCTACTTTCTACTTAATTCAATGTCAAATCCCTGAACAAATCTTCCAGCTTAGTTTCTATTGGTGTCATCTCTGTCAGCGACCAATTGTTTTTTACACACAATTGGAATATCGCTTTGCGGTTAGAAAACTCGCCACGGCTTTGTATTTCATAGCAATCATTTATACCTCGAATGGGATCAACCAACCCAACCTGCTCAAGTGTTTGTAACTGTCTTATTATTTCATTGCGGTCTCCATCTTCAATACGAACTCTTAATAACTCACGTCCCTGCGATTGCTTACGCAGATTTTCTGAAGTTCCGTCAGCTACTATTTTACCTTTGCTTATAATTAATATGCGGTCGCAGGTAGCTTCTACTTCGGGCAATATATGTGTGCTGAGAATAACTGTTTTCTCTTTTCCGAGTTCCTTGATCAGCTTTCTGATTTCAACAATCTGGTTCGGATCAAGTCCTGAGGTAGGTTCATCTAGAATCAAAACCTGCGGATCGTGGATCATTGCCTGCGCAAGACCAACCCGTTGACGATAGCCTTTTGAAAGCTCTCCTATTTTTTTATGCTTCTCTGCATTCAACCCGCAGGTGCGGATCATTTCATGAATGCGGTCCTTGATTTTATTTTTTGGCACGCCTTGTATAGCTGCCGAAAATGCGAGGTAATCTATAATAGGCATTTCCAGATACAGCGGATTATTTTCCGGCAAATACCCGATTATTTTTTTTACTTCTTCCGATTGCTCTCTCACCGAATAGCTGCCAATCTTTGCATCCCCTTTTGTGGGAGCAATCAGCCCGGTAAGAATTTTCATAGTAGTAGTTTTTCCTGCACCATTAGGACCAAGGAAACCAAGCACTTCACCCGTTTTTACATGAAAAGAAATATTGTCAACAGCCCTTTGAGAGCCGTATTTTTTGGTGATGCCTTCCAGAACAATATCCATGAAAAAGGTTTAAGGTTTAAGTCAGCGAAAGTATTCTTTTTAGTTTAAAAACGGGCGCAAATTTTTTAAAAAATATATGAAAGGAAGATGAAAGTATGAAAAAAAGCAAAAAAGCCCGCTTTCGCAGAGCTTTTTTTGTAAATAACAAATAACAATATAAACTTAAACGCACTCAAATTTTAAATTCCAATTTATAAATTCCAATTTTCAAAACTTAAACGCACTCAAAT
>JBDSOU010000196.1:0-9081 GCA_039914625.1 Bacteroidia bacterium
CAACGGGGTAATCAAACAGTTGTGCATCTAACAAACATTGTGGGTTATCGGAGAGTTATGCTGCCATCGCCACAGTCTCGCTCAATAGTCCACTGGACTATTGCCGTCCCTTCTTTTAAAAACTTCAGGCATCGTGCGGGCTGGCTCAAACATGCACTGCATGTTTGCCCTCCCTTATGGGTTATCGAATATGCTTAGAGGACAGTGCGTACCTACTACAACACAGAAATGATTAATCTCTCGGAAGTTTTAACTAACCAAATTAAGCAATGGAATAATAAAAATATTCCGGAAAAAATCTTTACCATAGTATTTTATTTGACATTTCTAGTATTTATTACTTTGATAATAAAGGAACCGCATAGAAAGCCATCTTATTATTTATCTAATGCCAGCATCCTGTTTGCGTTAACTGCAATAAAACAACTTATAAGAAAACAAAAGGAGTTGTTAGCTAAAAATGAAATTATTGAAAAACAAAAAAAAGAAGTTGAAATACAAAAAAGCCGAAGCGAAGAATTGTTGCTGAACATTCTTCCTTCAGAAGTAGCGGAAGAACTCAAGCAAAAAGGAAGTGCTGAAGCAAAACATTTTAATGAAGTCACGGTACTGTTCACCGACTTCAAAAATTTTACTAATATGAGTGAAAGATTGAATGCCCAAGAATTAGTAAATGAAATCAATTATTGTTACTCCGCTTTTGATAACATTATCACCAAACACAATATTGAAAAAATAAAAACCATTGGCGATAGTTATATGTGTGCAGGAGGTTTGCCTATTGCAAACAAGACAAATGCAGAAGATACGGTAAAAGCGGCAATAGAAATTCGTGATTTCATGTTGAACGAAAAACAAAAACGTGTTAGTGATGGTAAACCTTTTTTTGAAATAAGGATTGGTTGTAATACAGGTGCTGTTGTTGCAGGAATAGTTGGCATTAAAAAATTTGCTTACGACATTTGGGGAGATACTGTAAACATTGCATCACGCATGGAATCAAGTAGCGAAGCGGGCAAAGTAAACATTAGCGGCAGTACTTATGAATTAGTAAAAGATAAATTCAATTGTAATCACCGAGGCAAAATTGAAGCGAAGAATAAAGGAATGATAGATATGTACTTTGTGGAAAGTTGTTAGAGCGAGTAGCACATCCGATAACAAAAAGATCCTCTTTAATTCAAACATTAAGATTTTTAATGGCACTAAAAATCAACCAATTAAAATGGGTCGCAGTAAAGTTGGCTTTAGGAGGACTAAATGCAAATTTTTAAAAGAAGGGCTTTGATAAGTAAACAAAGAGTTGTGCATCTAATTAACAGTGTGGGTAAACGAACAGTTGTGGTTCTAAACCCTTCTTTTTTTTACTTCTTTAATCCCTTCTTCGTTATCCGTCACCAATGGCAGCACTACGAATTCAAACTTGCGGAAGTACACCATGAAGGTTGATTTGAATTTTATTTTAAAGAATCTTTAATTTGTATTTACAGGAGAAATAAAATATTTATATGGAACAAGAAACTAAAACGTGCCCTTATTGTGCAGAAACAATTTTAAAAGCCGCTATTAAGTGTAAATTTTGTGCAAGTGATTTGACAACACCCCTCATTAAAGAAGAAAAAGGAGCGTTATGGTTGGACCATAACGTGACGCTCCAGAAAGGTTTATTAGGAGTTCAAGGTAAACTAGATATTACTTCAAATGAAATAATATTTACTCCTCAAAATTTACTCGGCAAACTGGAAGAAAAAATTCTAATTCCGTTAAAGGATATACGTAGTATTAAAAAAGAGAAAATGCTATTTGTTGTCAATAATCTATTAGTCTTTAAAATGAATTCGGGTATTGAATATAAATTCGCTGTACTTCAAAATCGTGACGAAATTATTCTCAAGATACAGAAAATTAAAGAAATGAACACTGCCTCAAATAATATGTAAAGTCCTTTCACCTGCCAGGTCGCGCCATTTCGCGCCCCTGTCAGGTTGCAACTAAAACTAAAACATGACAGGGGCTTCGCAACCTGACAGGTGATGAATAAAAATGAACAATCATGAAACCAATTATTGACCATATACAAATTACCGTTAAAGACCTGAATGTTGCCGAACCTTTCTATGATAAGTTTCTATCCATTTTAGGTTTTGACATTAATCGTAAATCTAAAGGGAGTGTAGCCAAACATGAATTTGATGTAATAGAATATTTTCATCCGTTATTGATATTTGGAATCAACTCTCCAAGAGAAACATTTAAAGAAGAAATTATTCACAGAAGAAAGCCTGGAGCAATACATCATCTTGCGTTCAAAGCAGAATCCCGAGAGGAGGTAGATAGGGTTTATCAGAGAATAAAAGAAATTGGTGCGAACATAATTGAAGAACCAAAGTTCTTTCCACAACATGGCGAGAATTATTATGCTACTTTTTTTAAAGACCTTGAAGGTATTAAATATGAAATTGTTTTTGAGGAACGAAAATGAACGACATCACTAAATAAAAATCGCTTCGGCTTCGCAACCTGACAGGTGATGAATTCAAACAATAACAGGAAACAGAAATTTGAATTATGCAATATTTACTTACTAAAATTTAAAAAAACGAAAATGAAATTTATTTCTTTAACAGTGCTTCTATTTGTTTTTGCTTATAGCAATGCACAAACAAACAAACCCCCTGCTGACAAAATCACATCAGAAGAAAAAGACCTTGGTCAGAAGGATATGACTTATCCTTATCCGATGGCTTACTCTGCAAAGTTTAAATTTATTGACCCCGAAAAAGGGAAAATGGTATTAAATTTTTGCAAAGATTTTGAAAACAATACCGTGGAAAATTCAAAAGACATCTTTGCTGAAAATGTAGGTATTAGTATGCCTAAACTAAAACTGAAAGCAAACAGGGATAGTGTATTAACAGCCTTTAAATCATACAGAAAATCATTTGTTTCTCTTAAAACAGAGTTAGACGTTGTTATGTCTGTGAAAAGTACTGATAAAGGAGACGACTGGGTACTTGTATGGGCAGTTGATGAATATATGGACAAGGACACTATAAAACATAAAGTAAAATATCAGCAAGTATGGGGACTGAATAAAGAAGGTAAAGTATATTTTATGGAACAGTTCGACCGAGATTTAAAATGACAATGAAAAGAAAGGCGAACGCACAACAAAAAGATATATGAAATTTTAAAATGAAAGGCTTTGTTCGGTTATCAAACAGTTGTGGTTTCTACAAACAGTGTCGGTTAATTGAAGTGCTTGCAAGTAATCCTTTCATTTTAAAACTTCATTTATCCCTTATGCGTCAGATTGTGCAAAAACTAAATGATAACCTCTTATGAATTGCTTAAACGAATTTTATCAAGCCATGGATCTGAATAAAATCAGCTTTAAAAGTAGTTTTTGCACAGACTGTCGATATCAGCCATTTTAACGCTCCTAATAAACAGTAACGTTAACTTAAAAATTACCGCCATGAAAAAATCAATCGTATTTCTTATCCTGACCATATTTTATATTTCAACTGTACTTGGACAGACAAAGCAAAGTAATTCATTTAAGGACGCTACCTTTTGTGGAAAGGTTGGAGAAAGCGGAGCAAAAGGAGGATTTTATACTGTAGCAGAACTTCAAAACTGTGACTTTAAAATAATACCTGTTGACTCTAACTTTACTGTTACAGAATTTCAATTAAGTTTGGTTGCGAAGGGCGAGTTATATCAATATCAAGAGAGAAAAATAAAAGGAAATGAAATCCCAAAAGAAGAGAGAACCAGAATTTTGACACAAACTAAAAATGTTTTTATTGAACAAATCAAAGCCGTTAATAAAGAAGGGCAGATAATAAATATTAAACCAATTGCTGTTAGAATACAATGACTGTAAACTTGAAACTGTGTACTAAATGCAAATTTTTAAAAGAAAGGTTTCCCGATGAAATATCGGGACAGGTGGATTGGTTAATGAATGGAGTAGCTCTAACAAACAGTTGTGGTAGTTTTGAGATGGTAGCTTGTAATCCTTTCGTTTATCCTGATAGCTATCGGGATTATTTATCCCTGGTATGAAAGGAAAAATAAAAACGGAGTGATTAAGAAAGGAAAAGTTGTGAAAGAATGAAACCACCTCTGACCATTAAAGGTGAATGTAGTTTAGTAAAGAGAATGTGAATAGAAATTTTATGTCCGGTACGGACTACCGCCTTAGTTTGGTATGACAGCATAATGAAAGGGTAGTCCGTGCCGGACATAAAACCTATACATTTCTTTTTTTTACCAAGCGGTTATCCCTACGGGATATTTAACTAAACGATCCCCATCAGGGCAATGTCGTTAGTTAAAAGAATTTAAATAAAATTTTATTAGTTAAGGCTTAAAGTCAGGGGAGAATGGCCATTCGGCTAACATTTTCAACTGATTCGCAAATGCGGGTGTATGCAATCGCTTGTTACTGACCATACAAAACTGTTACTTCATCATAATACTCCTTACTTTTGAAACGGTTAATATTCCAATTATGTCTTCCAAAACACCCATCATCACAGTAAAAAACCTTGTAAAAAAATACGATACGCTCACAGCAGTAAACGGTATCAGCTTTGAAGTTTACGAAGGCGAAATTTTCGGATTACTCGGTCCTAACGGTGCCGGAAAAACCACCACGCTTGAAATTATTGAAACGTTGCGTGATAAAACTTCGGGTGAAGTGATGGTTGACGGAAAAGATATTGAGACCGATCAGAATGAAATTAAAAAGATAATAGGTGTGCAACTGCAGGCAGCCGGGTATTATCCCAGCCTGACGCTTACGGAATTAATTGCGCTGTTTTGCGGTTTGTATAATGTGGATGTGGATGCTATGCACATGCTGAAACAGGTGGGGCTTGAAGAAAAAGCGAAAGCAAAATATAAAGAGCTTTCGGGCGGGCAAAAGCAGCGGTTCTCTATAACCACCACATTAATTAATCAGCCAAAGATTGTTTTTTTGGATGAACCTACCACGGGGCTTGATCCGCAGGCAAGAAGAAATTTGTGGGATTTGATAAAGCAAATCCGTGATAAAGGAGCCACTGTGGTCATTACCACGCATTATATGGACGAAGCCGAAAACCTCTGCGACCGCGTTGCCATTGTTGAATCAGGAAAAATTATTGCTCTTGATACTCCCGATCACTTAATTGATAAATTAATTGCTTCGGGGTTTGAAAGAAAAAAAGAGGTGAAGAAAGCTAATCTTGAAGATGTGTTTTTGAATTTGACGGGGCATGAGTGGAGGGATGAGTGAGTTGTAAGTCGTAAGTTGTAAGTTGTAAGTCATAAGTCATAAGTGGAAAGTAGAAAGTGTCATTCTCATAAAAAAACAAAATCCAGCCTTACGGGGCTGGTTTTTATTTAGGGCAATCTTTGATTTTATTTAAACCGGGCTTACGGGTCCGGGCTATTATTGAAGAGCTTACGGGCTCTTTTCTTTTTCGAATCAACCTTACAGGGCTTACTTCTTTTTTCTTTTTGAATCGGCCTTACGGGGCTTGCTTCTTTTTGTTTTCGAATCAGTCTTACGGGACCGGCTTCTTTTTTTGAATCAGCCTTTCAGGGCTTGCTTCTTCTTTTCTTTTCGAATCAGTCTTACGGGACTGGCTTCTTTGTTTGAATCAGCCTTACAGGGCTTGCTTCTTCTTTTCTTTTCGAATCAGTCTTACGGGACCGGCTTCTTTTTTTGAATCGGCCTTACGGGGCTTCTTCTTTTTGTTTTCGAATCAGTCTTACGGGACTGGCTTCTTTTTTTTGAATCGGCCTTTCAGGGCTTCTTCTTTTTGTTTTCGAATCAGTCTTACGGGACTTCTCTGTTTTTGTTTTTGATGAAAGCTTACGGGCTTTGTTAAATTTGATGATGCAAATATATAGT
The DNA here is from genome assembly GCA_039914625.1 of Bacteroidia bacterium. Lineage (GTDB taxonomy): Bacteria > Bacteroidota > Bacteroidia > AKYH767-A > OLB10 > DATEMK01. The sequence goes on from JBDSOU010000196.1 coordinate 5,909, forward strand.
AGCAAAAAGCCCACGACAACCCACAATGAGCAGCCGGAAGGGTTCAGTTAGTAATTGGTAAGAATAAATGAGCAGAAGGAAGAAAAAAGTTTAAAGCTGGAGCAACGTTGAACGTTGAACTACAATTTGAAATGTTTTTCGGCCATTTCATTTACTGCGCTTCCGATGGCGAGGCAGGCAGTGGCGGCAGGCGAGGGGGCGTTTAAAACATGAAGGGCATTGTTATGATATTCGATTTTGAAATCGTCAATCATATTGCCATCAGGGCTTAATGCCATTGCCCTTACTCCGGCACGGCCGGGGGTAATGTCATCCATTTCAAGAGATGGAATGAGGCGTTTCAACCGTTGCAGGAATAACTTTTTTGAAAAGGCACGTTTGTATTCATCCAGCCCAAAGCGCCAGTGTTTAAAAAACAGGTTCCATGTTCCTTTATAGCTTAATGCCTGCATGGTATCGCGCAGGTTAAAATCGGTTTTGCCGTAGCCTTCGCGTTTAAAAGTAAAGACAGCATTGGGCCCGCATTCAACCCCTCCGTGAATCATTCGGGTGAAATGAACTCCGAGAAAAGGGAATTCAGGATTGGGAACGGGATAGACTAAATTGCGCACTTTGTGCATTCCTTTTTCGGTAAGGTCATAATAATCACCACGGAACCCAACAATCTGCATATCGGTTTTGACACCTTCTTTCTTTGCAATACGGTCGCTGAAAAGCCCTGTGCAGTTGATAATATATTTTGCTTTAAATTTTTGGGTGTCTGTAACCACAATTGTATTGCCATCTTCTTTAATAAAATTTTTAACTGTTTGATTGAGCAGCACCGTGCAGTTAAATTTTTGCCTGATCAATTCAGCCAGCTTATTTGTGACAGCAACGTAATCAGCAATGCCTGTGCAGGGAACCCAGATGCCTTCAATGCCTGTGCAAAAAGGTTCGATCTCCGAAATTTTATTTGCATTAATTTTTTCAATTCCTTCCACACCATTCTGCAAACCGTTATTAAAGACTTTGTTAAGATGCGGTAATTCTGAAGGATCGGTTGCAACAATAATTTTTCCGCATATATCATAAGGAATGTTATGCTCTTTGGAAAACTGTACCAACTCGCGTCTTCCATCCACACAGTTTTTTGCTTTATACGTTCCGGGTTTATAATATAATCCGGAATGAATCACTCCTGAGTTGCGCCCGGTTTGGTGAGCAGCGAGCAGGTTTTCTTTTTCAAGAACAATAACTTTAAGCTGCGGATGACGGACGCTGATTTTATAAGCAACTGCGAGCCCGACACATCCTCCGCCAATTACAATTACATCATAAATATCCTTGTTCATTTTTAATAAATAGCCGACAAAGGTATTAGTTCTTCGGTATTGATTATACCTAAGAATATGTTCTGTTCGCCAAAAAAATATGAAAAAGTAGTGCAAAATGAATTAAACAGCACAATATTTGATGTAATGTGAAACAAAGAGGGTCGAAAAGCAGTATTGTTAATAACTAAACCATTGTCTCTCCAAAATCTATTTGTCATTTAGCCAAAGGTTTATATATTTGTTTCGATTAACAATCGTTCCTTTAGGTACCCCTGAAATGCTTCTTAAAATGCAAAAAATTGGTCTGTTGCTTATGTTCGGATTGCCATTATATGTAACGGCAGGAGGGTTCCAGTTAAATACACAAGGACAACATGCAATGAGCATGGGAGGGGCCTATACAGCCATCGGCAAGGATGCTTCAACTGTTTTTTACAACCCCGGAGCCATGTGTTTCGCCAAAAAAAGCACCATCACATTCGGAGGAACGTTTATCAAAACCAAAACGAGTTATTTGAGCGCCTATAATGGAAATGTGGAAGCGGAAAATCCTGCACTTATTCCGTTTCATGCGTATCTTAATTATGTGCTGACGGATAAGATTTCACTTGGATTAGCAATTAATAATCCATTCCGTTCAGATTTTAAGTGGGCTGATAATTGGGAGGGACGTTACCTGGTGCAGGAAATGAAATGGAGTACTTATTATATACAACCTTCTGCGAGCTACAGGATCAGAGAGAATTTCGGTGTCGGTGGGGGAGTGGTATATGCATTGGGAAAATTGAACCTAAACAGGGCTGTACCAGTTGAAGGAAGTGCTCCTTACGGAGGAGAAGAGTTAAAAATCAATGGAAACGGATTGGGGTTTAACCTTGGATTTTTTTATAAATTTGACGAAGAAGGAACGGTTGCTGTTAACTACCGTTCAGCAGTAAAATTCAGCATGAAAGACGGTGAGGCTGCATTTTCAGATATTCCGGCTTCATTTGCGGGCGTTTATCCGTCATCAGCAAAATTTGAGACTGACTTACAAATGCCTTCAGTAATTTCAACAGGATTTTCTTATAAATTTACCGATGAATTAATCACTACATTACAGTTAGATTTAGCAACATGGTCCTGTTTTGATTCCTTAAACTTTGTATTTCCTGAAAACCCCAGTCTTGATATCCGGACAGGTCGTCTTTCAAAAAATGCGGTTTCAGGACGTGTGGGAGGCCAATACAGCTTTACCGAAAATTTAGATGTCAGGATAGGAGCTGCATATGAACTGGCGTCTGTTCCGGAGGACCATTTAAGCCCTGATTTGCCCGAAGCGGATAAAGTGGTGCTTACAACCGGAGCCGGTTATAAATTTAACAAAATGCTGAGCGGAGATATTACCGTTGGATTGGAAAATTATTTTGAACGTAAGGGAAGTTTTACAGATGCTAATTTATCGGGAAGCTATAAATCAACAAGTATGATAATTGGAATCGGATTAAATTATGAATTCTGAAATGGGAGAATTAACAAAAATAACACTGACGGTTTTTATATTTGGTTGTATCTGTTCATGCAAAACAACTATTGATGAACCGAAAATCACTTCCGGAAGAGCTGACTTAAATAAATACCTTGCGGTTGGCGGATCCTATACAGCAGGATATATGGATGGTGCTCTCTATCTTGAAGGACAACAGAATTCTTATCCCGCAATTCTTGCAAAAAGTTTTGCTTCGGTCTCCGATGAAATATTTAAACAACCCCTTGTAAATGCCGGAGTTGGAATCAACCTTGACTCTAATGCAAAATTAGTTTTAAGCAATTCAACGTTCTGTTATGGAAATGCTTTGACTCCTGTTTATGCTGCGC
>JBDSOU010000029.1:0-4172 GCA_039914625.1 Bacteroidia bacterium
TCCAACGGTCGAAGATCATTTTTAAGATTATTTCTGTTTGTGTCATTGTTTTAAAAATTTATTCTGCAAATGTACTGTCTGAATAGTATATAAGAGGGGGTGTAAAATGGACATTATAGAGGGTTGATTTGGACATGGATAAATCTTATCTTTGCCAAAAATAATTTTTAAGATTATTTCTGTTTGTGTCATTTTATTTAAATTTATTCTGCAAATGTACCGTCTAAATAGTATATAAGAGGGGGTGTAAAATGGACATTATAGCGGGTTGATTTGGACAGGTATAAACCTTATCTTTGCCAAAAAGAATTTTCAATTAACCGAACCGCCTCAAGCGGTGAACTCACGAATTCGATAATAAAAACAAAACATGAGTAAACATCTTACCATTATTGTTCCTGACGGAGAAAACAATTTAAGCAGCATTGTTGGCGCTTACAAAATATTTTCAAGAGCCAATTTGTATTGGAAGGAAAACAAGAAAAAAGAATTGTTTGCAATTCAACTGGCAGGCATTTCTAAAAAGGCAGAATTTTATGATGGGTTGTTTTCTGTGAAACCTCACACCCATATTTCTGCAATTGAAAAAACCAATCTTATAATTATTCCTTCTCTCAATCATAATTATCAAAAAACTGTAAAGGGAAACAAACCGTTGATTGATTGGATTGAGAAGCAATATAAACATGGAGCAGAAGTAGCAAGTATTTGCACCGGTGCTTTTATGCTGGCAGCATCGGGTTTATTAGATGGTAAAAGTTGTTCTACGCATTGGTCTGCAGCCGAGAATTTCAGAGCGATGTTTCCGAAAGTGAATTTGCAAACAGATAAATTGATTACTGACGAAAATGGAATTTATACCAATGGCGGTGCTTATTCTTTCTTAAACTTATTGATTTACTTAATAGAGAAATACTACGACAGGCAAACAGCAATTTATTGTTCTAAAGTTTTCCAGATTGAAATGGACAGGAACAGCCAGTCAGCGTTTACGATTTTTACAGGACAGAAATTGCATGAAGATGAAACTGTGAAAAAAGCGCAGTCGTATATGGAAAGCAAGCTGCATGAAAAAATCTCTGTTGAACATTTGTCGGCTAAGTTTTCAACAGGCAGAAGAAACTTTGACAGAAGATTTATTAAAGCTACCGGCAATACTCCTGTTGAATATATGCAACGGGTAAAAATTGAATCGGCAAAAAAAGCATTGGAAAGCAGCCGCAAAACAATTAATGAAGTGATGTATGAGGTTGGTTACTCGGATGTGAAAGCGTTTCGTGAAGTGTTTAGAAAAGTTACCGGCATGTCGCCAATTGATTACAGAAGTAAATATAATAAGGAAGCGATGGTTTGATAAAGCGTTGGGACGAAGAACAAAAGGCGCATCTTTTTGAATAGGATTCTAATTTTTTCCTCCGAAATTCCATAGTCTTGGAAGGGCGGAGACTATGAATCGGAACAGAAACGGATTGGAGGAGGGGATTAATCGTTCTTCGACATACCTGGTCTTATAGAAATAATTAAATTGTATAAGGTACGACTTCGAAGGAAGCCGAAGAACAGTTACCTGATTTATTTATATAAACCTTATTCCAGGGAATGTAGTATCAATCCACTTCTGAGTTTGGGTTCAAACCAGGTAACTTTTGGCGGCATAATTAAATTGTTGTCGGCAATATTGATAAGTTGTTTCATAGTAACCGGATACAGGGCAAATGCTACTTTCATTTCACCGCTGTCAACGCGTTTTTTGAGTTCACCCAGACCGCGCAAGCCTCCGACAAAATCAATGCGCTTGTCTTTGCGCAGATCAACTATATTTAATACAGGGGCGAGGACTTTCTCAGACAGTATGGTTACATCTAATACTCCAATGGGATCGTTATCATTATAAGTGTCTTGTTTTGCATTCAGCTTGTACCACTTTCCTTCGAGATACATGCTGAACTCATGTAATTGTGACGGACGATATTCTGCCGTGCTTCTTTCTTCAACAATAAAATTTTCTTTAAGCTTATCTATGAATTGTTGTGCAGATAATCCATTCAGATCTTTTATCACGCGGTTGTAATCCATGATCTGAAGCTGGTTGTCGGGAAAATGGACGGCAAGAAAAAAATTGTATTCTTCTTTCCCTGTGTGATCCGGATTTTTATCTCTTCTTTCTTTTCCGACTAACGCAGCAGCAGCAGTGCGGTGATGTCCGTCAGCAACGTAGGTGTATTTTAGTTTTGCAAACTCATCAGTAATTGTTTTTATTGCGACAGCGTCATTTACAATCCAGAATGTGTGGCCGATTTCATCATCTGAAACAAAATCATATTCGGGAGCATTTTTTATTGCGGTACTTACCACATCATCTAAAGCTTTTACTTGCTGGTAGGCAAAAAATACAGGTTCGTAATTGAGATTGCTTACCCGAACGTGATTTTTTCTGTCTTCTTCTTTGTCAGGCCGTGTTAGTTCGTGTTTGCGAATTACGTTGTTTGCATAGTCATCCACAGCAGCGCAACCGACAATTCCATATTGTTCTCTTCCATTCATAGTTTGTGCATAGATGTAATAGCACTCTTTCTGATCCTGGAAAAAAATTCCCTCGCGAAACATGCGCTCAAAATTTTCTTTTCCTTTTTTGTAAATCTCAGGAGCGTAATGATCAAAGTCATCCGGAAAATCAATTTCTGGTTTTATTACGTGATAAAAAGAATTGATGTCGCCTTTGGTTTCTTCGCGGGCTTCTTTTTCATTAAGCACATCATAAGGTTTGGAAGCGATTTTACTTGCGAGTTCTTTTTTTGGGCGGATGCCTCGGAAAGGTTTTAAGATTGCCATAAAGGAGTGCGAAGTTTAAAGTTTAAAATTTGAAGTTTTTGCAAAGTTAAAAATACAGAAGGGATAAAATTAATTTTTAAAAGTTGATTTGGTGTTTTTTTGATAGTTTTTTCCGAAAGCGAAATATTACCAGGAAGGTTTTCATCCTTTAAAGATACAGTTCGGTTTGTAAAACCTGCAGATGCTTCCTTTCCTGCTGCAGTTGCATCCCGGCAACATGCAATCCCTCGCTGGCTTACTGCAGCGGCTCGCTGACTCGTTACACTCTTGTCCTTGCCTGCTGTAGTGTCATGCTAACCTACTAAGGGACTCACTGGCACGATGCTGTTTTATCCCCTTGTATATTAAAATATTAAATAAGAATTCAAATCCGTAAGCTCAAATAAAGCAATTTTGAAAACGAAATAATATAAATTAATATACAATGGAAACGAAAATCAAAGAAGCGGATACGCGGGAGCAAAAAATTAAAAGCATAAAAGCCGTAGGAACCGGGGCTGCTGAAGAACAATTAAAAGAAATGAAGATACAGCGCAGAGAACTCACAGCGTATGATGTGGAAATAGAAATACTGTACTGTGGTGTTTGCCATTCCGATCTTCATACAGCAAGAAATGAGTGGCACGGTACGATCTATCCATGTGTACCCGGACATGAAATAGTCGGCAGAATAACAGGAGCGGGTAATCATGTAACGAAATTTAAAAAAGGAGAGTTTGCTGCCGTAGGCTGTTTGGTAGATAGCTGCCGTGAATGCGAACAGTGTAAAGAAGGTTTTGAACAATATTGCGAAAATGTCAATACCGGAACTTATAATTCGCCCGATAAATATCTCGGCACACAAACGTATGGCGGGTATTCAGAAAGTATAGTTGTGGATGAAAACTTTGTTTTAAGGATACCCGGAAATCTTGACCTCGCAGCTACTGCACCTTTGTTGTGTGCAGGCATCACTACCTATTCACCTCTGAAGCATTGGAATGCAGGACCGGGAAAAAATGTGGGTATTGTTGGTCTTGGTGGTTTGGGACACATGGGGGTTAAGATCGCTAAAGCCATGGGAGCAGAAGTTATAGTTTTTACAACTTCGCCCTCTAAGATGGAAGATGCCAAACGCTTAGGCGCTGATGATGTAGTGTTGTCAAAAGACGATGAACAGATGAAACGATATGCACGTAAGCTTCATTTCATTCTTGATGCAGTGTCAGCAGAACACGACATCAATAGTTACCTGAAGCTGTTACGGGTAGATGGCAGCTTAGCTTTAGTAGGCGCACCTGAACATCCGCTTCCGGTTGCAGCATTCAGCCTTATTACTAACCGCAGAAGCTTTGCCGGAT
>JBDSOU010000261.1:0-21532 GCA_039914625.1 Bacteroidia bacterium
TGGTACCATATTCCGGATGAAATCACAGTTGAGTTATTAAACCGGTAATAAAAATTCTGCATTACCCCGATGTTATTCAGGTTAGCATGTTGCTGTTTTTGTTCCTGGTCATAAAAATTTATAAACGGAAAATCATTCTTGCTTTGTTCATAAAAAAAATGAGTAGCGCTTAAAAAGTTTTTTATTCCGGCATCAACCTTTACAACGTGATCTGTAGAACTAAAACTGCCGATACTGCCTGTGTAATTTAATTTTACTCCCGAAAAAAAATCAGGAATGTTCTGCAGGTCAATAATGCCTCCTATAGCAGATGTTCCGTAAAGCGAGCTGGCAATTCCGTGAATGATAGTTGTTTTATCTGAAAAGTTTACTGGAACCAAAGCAAGATCACACAAGCCAAGAGTAGGCGAATTGATATTAAAACCATTCCATAAAACTGAAGTGTGTCTTGCTTCAGTGCCCCTGAAAGCAATGGTTGCAATTCCGCCTGAACCATACGTTTTAATAAATGCTGTTGAATTTTCGCTTAACAATTCCGAAAGAGTTGAAGTGATGTAATTCATTTTCGTAACAGAATCTATTTCTGTGATTTTGCCTCCTGCCGAAAAAAGTTTTTCCCGTGAACCTGAAATTTCAACTTCATGCAGTTGCAACGTATCATCTGCATATTGAGCATATACATTTGAATATATCATAAATCCCGTCAGCAGCATGAAAATAAAATTTAGTTTCATTGTTTTTAAAGCAACCAATTAATTAAACTTTACCGAAAGGAATAGTGAGGCAGGCAAATAAACCCTTGCATACTTCGCTTTTCCTCCGAAAGCTTTTTACTGTTTCTGAAAACGGCAGGTCTTCTGACTTACTCTTCTTTCACGCCTTCCCATCGCTGTGGCAGCGGGCAGTGGCTCAATTGTGAAAGCTATTTAAAGAGCTTACAGCAGCGGGGACTGTTACGGATTTTCACCGCATTCCCTATTATCCCGATCAGTATCGGGACCATTTTCTACCACAAAGAAAGTAAAAAAAATCTATTTTGACAGAAGCATCTGAATTGCTTCTTTAAGGAGGCCGGGTTGAGGCGCAATTTTTAATCCCGTATAATTTTCAGAAACGGAAATTGCTTCTTTTAGATTAAAATCTTTTTGCGAAACACTATAGAAATATTTTTTACTCATAAAATATTCCGCAAGATATTCCTGCTCGGTTTGCCCGGGAGTGGAAATAAAAATTGCTTTTTTACCAAGAGCAGCCAAATCCATAATTGAAGAATAGCCGGGGCGGGAAAGTATCAATGAAGATGCCTCAAATAATTTTTGCATTTCCCTGGCATCTGAATGAGAAATTATTTTCAGGTTATTTTTTTGTTCTATTTTCTTTTTAATTTCAGTAACTCCCTTTACCAATAACGCTTTAAGCTTGCTTTTTAAAACTTCTTTTGTCATCAACTCTTCAAAAAGGGTTCGTTGCGGTTCAGGGCCTGAGCAGACAATCAGCAAATCATATTTTTCAGCAGGCGAAGTTTCATTTTCTGAAAATGTGAAACGTGTTAACGGACCGATGTATTTTACATTTTCTGTTTTAGGCGGATGTGAAAGATTGCCCGAAAGATTTTCATCTCCTTCAAAATCCGGAACCCAGCATTCGTTGAATTTTGAAATAAAATTTTTGTTCTTTAAAAGAATAAAAGATTCAGCCCATTTTAAACCTGCCGGGGCCTGTATATTCAGCTGATGCGTCATAAAAACCGAATACGCTTTTTTGCTCCAACAGCCGTAACGGTTATCGGATAAAACAATATCAATACCATTGTCTTCCACAATTTTTTCCAGCTCAGCATGTTCGCGCTTTATAGCCGATGAAATTTTTGATGCTGATAAAACCATTTGCAGCACCATCGAACCGTTTTCAGGATACTTTATATCGTATCCTTTAAGATTGAAAAATACCAGCTTCGGAAATTCGTTTTTCAACAGCTCAAGTGACCTGCCGTCAGTGGCAATAAAAATTTCAGCACCCTGTTTGTAAAATTCCATTATCAGGGGAATGCAACGGGTGGCATGGCCTAACCCCCAATTGAGCGGAGCGATTAAGACTCTTTTTGTTTTCATCAAAATTGATGGGTTCGGGTTTGCATTTTGGAATTAACTTCGCAAACTTAATTGAAAAAAGCAGTGGGCAAGAATAAGCTGAAACGGTTTGAAGAAATAAAAACGTTTGAAAAAGTTTTTCAGCCTGCCATTGATTTTCATGCACCCGATCATGAGCTTAAAGGCAAGTGGAATGAAAAAGTTTTTTTTAATGATCATCCCATAGTTCTTGAGCTGGGCTGCGGCAGGGGAGAATACACTGTTGTCATGGCGGAAAAATATCCTGCGAAAAATTTTATTGGTGTGGATATAAAAGGCGCGCGTTTGTGGCGCGGTGCAAAAACAGCTCACGAAAATAATATTCCGAATACAGCTTTTCTTAGAATACGGATTGAATTGATTGAAAAATTTTTTGCTCAGAATGAAATCTCCGAAATCTGGCTCACGTTTCCCGATCCGCAGTTGCGTGAAAGCAAGGAAAATAAAAGATTATCGTCACCTCATTTTCTTGAAAAATACAAAAAAATGTTTCGCGGAACAGGGTTGCTCCACCTGAAAACCGACAGCAAAGAATTGTTTGATTTTACTGCTGCTGTTCTTAAAAAAGAAAAAGGAGAATTAAAATTCTTTACAGAGGACCTTTACGTTTCAAACGCAGTTTATCCCGATCTTTTGATTCAGACTACTTACGAAAAAATTTTTCTCAATCAGGCGAAGCCCATCTGTTACCTTTGTTTCGAATTTGCGAAAACCTGACTTTCAATTGATAAATTTTGTATTTTTATAAATCTTGTTTCATCTCTTGAAAGTTTTCCGTAAATATAGTGTCAGCGTATATATATTTTTATTCACAATTGCATGTTGTGCTTTTGCGCCTGACGCAGCAGCTCAGTGTGCTGTCACCGTTTCTTCCTTTCCGTATCAGGAGGATTTTGAAGCAACAAATGGCGGGTGGACTGCAGGAGGAATTTTCAATGACTGGTCATGGGGCGTTCCGTCAAAACCTGTGATAAGCGGAGCGGGCAGCGGATCCAAATGCTGGATCATTGGCGGAACTTCGGCATCATTTTATAATTTCAGCGAAAGTTCTTATGTGGAAAGCCCGTGTTTTAATTTCAGCTCGCTCACCAATCCATCCATCAGCTTACGGGTTTTTTGGGAAACTGAATTTAAGTATGATGGCGCCAATCTCCAGTATTCGCTCAATGGCGGAAACAGTTGGACTAACGTGGGCGCGTATGGTGATGTAATAGATTGCGAAAATCAGAACTGGTACAATTATGCTTCGGTGAATTACCTTACGCTTGCAACCGTGAAAAACGGCTGGTGCGGAAACATTCAGCCTTCCAGCGGAAGCTGCCAGGGTGGTGGCGGAAGCGGAACATGGAAGCTTGCAAAACACACCATGCCCTATCTTGCCGGACAGGCAAGCGTAAAATTCAGAATTATTTTCGGGGCCGGAATTTACTGCAACAGCTATGACGGTTTTGCGTTTGATGACGTCACTATTAAAAACGCTGCCGCGCCAATAGTTGTAAACTCCGTTTTGCAACCTGCCGGTTGCACCTTCAATAACGGGGCGGCAACGCTTACTGTAAATGGCGGCACACCTCCTTATGTATATACGTGGAATCCGAATGTGAGTGCGTCTAACGTAGCCGCCAATTTAGGTGTAGGTAATTATACCACCACCATTACCGATGCAGCCGGGTGCAGCCGCGTAAATTATATAACCATCAGCCATACTCCTGATGTTTCAATTGCTGCTTCAGAAGTCCCTGATACATGTCAGCGGAATGTGGGTGCAGCAACAGTTACGGTCAGCAGCGGAACGCCCCCGTTTTCTTACCTGTGGAATCCAACGGGGAGTATTGCAGCTTCCGTAAATAATTTATCCGAAGGTTCGTACTCGGTCACCGTTAGTGATGCGCAAGGGTGCACGGCTGCTGAAACTGTTACTATTGATATATATGGTGCGTTCGCATTCAACCTCGGAAATGATACCACTATTTGCAGCGCGAACGGTTTTATATTGACACCCGGAAATTTTGCGCAGTACCTGTGGCAGGATCTTTCAACCGATTCGGTTTTTAATGTACGCCTGCCGGGAATGTATTGGGTGGAAGTTACGGCAGCCAGCGGTTGTAAATCTGCCGATACCCTGCAAGTAATTGAAGATTGCCTGCACGACATTGTGGTCCCCAATGCATTTACGCCCAATGATGACCTGGTCAATGATATTTTTTCGGCAACGGCTGTTTCTGTTAAAACTTTTCAAATGCAGGTTTTTAACCGCTGGGGCGAAACTATTTTCTTGAGCGCTTCCATCGGGCAGGGATGGAACGGCACATTTAAAAATACGAAATGCGAAACCGGAATTTATTGGTGGGTGGCAAATTATTCGGTGGACGGCAAGGAGCAAAAAGAAAAATCGGGAAGTGTTATGCTGGTGAGGTAAGGTCTGAAAATAAAAAAACCCCGCGAAAGTAGAGCTTTTTTATTTTGAACAAAGATTTAAAACCTCTGGCGGGTTTTATTTATGCAGCACTTTCTGCTTCTTGGAAGCAAAATCAATCACGATAGGAGTTGCAATGCAGATGGATGAATAAGTTCCGATAACAATACCGATCAGCAGCGCAAAAGTAAATCCGCGTATTACTTCGCCTCCGAAAATGAAGATGGCAAGCAGTACAAAGAAGATGGTGAGCGAAGTATTAATGGTGCGGCTGAGTGTTGCATTTAATGCATCGTTGATCACTTTCTTTTCATCGGTAGCATGATGATGCACCCCTACAAATTCGCGGATACGGTCAAACACCACCACCGTGTCGGTCATAGAATATCCCATAACGGTGAGGATAGCCGCAATAAATGCCTGGTCAATTTCGAGCGAGAAGGGCAGAATGCCGTTGAAGATAGTAAACAGTGCAAGCACCACCAATGCATCGTGGAACAAGGCGACCACAGCGCCCAGCCCATATTGCCATCTGCGGAAGCGGATGAAAATATAAATAAACATGAGGGCGCATGAAATTAATATTGCCCAGACGGACGAAGTCTTGATGTCATCAGCAATGGTAGGACCCACTTTCTGCGAACTCATCACTTCGTAATTATTTGCACCTATTGTTTTTAAACCTTCGTTGAGCTTATCTTTTACTTTTTGTTCAGCATCTGATCCGGTATCTTCAATGAGATAGCTGGTTGTTATTTTTACCTGGTTTTTGCCGCCAAATGTTTTTACCTCAGGAGCTTTTGAGAAAGGAACTTTGAGGGCATCAATCACCTGAATGGTAGTTACCGGCTTGTCAAAACGAACCACAAATGTACGCCCGCCTTCAAAGTCCACCCCGAAATTCAGGCCTTTGGAAGCCACCGCTGCCACACCGGCAATAATAATAATGCTGGAAATGATATAGTATATTTTACGATTTCCGACAAAGTTGATATGAATGTTTTTGAACGCGCCTTTGGTTACACTGTTCCAGAATTTCGGCTCCTGGTTTCTTCCTAACTGCCATTCAAAAATTAAACGGGTGATGAAGATTGCACAGAATAAGGATGAAAGAATTCCGATGATCAATGTGGTTGCAAAGCCCTGGATAGGTCCGTTTCCGAATATGTACAGGATAATTCCAAGTATTAACGTGGTAATGTTGGAGTCAATGATAGAAGAGAAGGCATGTTTGAATCCGTCAGAAATAGCAAGGCGGATTCCTTTTCCGAGCGCCATTTCTTCGCGGATACGTTCAAAAATAAGAATGTTAGCATCCACAGACATACCTATCGTAAGAACGATACCTGCTATACCCGGCAGCGTAAGCACTGCCCCGAGCGATGCAAGAACACCCATGATAAAAAATACGTTTGCAAATAAAGCAACATCGGCAACCAACCCGGCATTGTTATAATAACATACCATGAACACCAACACTAATATGAGGGCAATAATGAATGAAAGCAATCCTGAATTGATAGCTTCCTGCCCGAGCGAAGGGCCTACAACGGCTTCTTCAACAATACGGGCGGGGGCAGGTAATTTACCGGCTTTAAGAATATTGGCTAAATCCTTGGCTTCGTTGATGCCAAAATTCCCGGTGATGTTTGAATGTCCCCCGGCAATTTCTCCCTGAACTGTAGGGAAAGAATACACATAATCATCAAGGACTATGGCAACAGATTTACCAACGTTTTCACCTGTAAGGCGTTTCCACGCTTGGGCACCTTCAGGGTTCATATTCATGGAAATTTCCGGCTTGCCGCCAAACTGACCAAAATCCTGGCGGGCATCAGAAATTGCAGCACCATCAAGAGGGGCTCTGCCATCGCGTGACGTTACTTTAATTGCCACCAGTTCCAAAGCTTTCGATTCTTTGGTAGGAGGCTTTACATCCCACAATAATTTAAGCTCTTTGGGCAAAATGGATTTCACTTTTGCCATCGCTAAAATGGTATTTATTTTTGAAGTGTCTTTTATTAACGCATAGCCAACTACAGGACCTTTGCGGTATTCGCTCTGGTTGTTAGCATTCTGGAAAATGGCAGGACTGAGAATTGCAAACAACGGGTTCTCTTTTGTAAATTTTGCCATCTGTCCTTCTGCCGAAGTATCTTTTTCTGCTCCTGTACTATCCCCTTTTTCGATTTTTTCCAACATGGAAGGTTTAGTAGTTGCTACAGCAGTGCAATCCTGAACCTGAAGCTTGGCTAAGGCTGTAGTGTCAAGAGTTCCTGATGAATCTCTTTTTACCCTGACAGCATCTGCTGTTGCAATTGAGTCATCCGTACCCGTTGAATCATTTGAACCCCTATTGCTCTCTTTAAGATAATCGTTTACCAGGCTCAGGTAGTTGAAAACTTCAGCGTTATCATAGGTTTCCCAAAACTCGAGTTTTGCGGTTCCCTGCAAAAGTTTTCGCACACGCTCAGGCTCTTTTACACCCGGCAATTCAACGAGAATTCGTCCCGATCCCAATTGCTGAATATTGGGCTGCGATACCCCGAATTTATCAATACGGGTTCTTAAAATGTTAAAAGTCCGGCTGATGGCGGCATCGGCTTCTGATTTGATGACTTTCAGCACATCGGAATTGGTTGAATTATAATTAATGCGGTCTGCCAGGTCAATGGTATTAAAAACCGCAGCAAGCTTTGCATTGGGATCAATTTTTTCAAATGCCCTTCCAAAAAGTGTAACAAAATCTTCCTGGCTGTTTTTTTCCATGACCAGCGCCTGTTCCAAAGCCTTTGTAAAAGTAGGATCAGTGCTGTTATTTGCCATGCTCCTCACCAAGTCAATTACCGAGACTTCCAGGGTAACATTCATCCCTCCTTTTAAGTCAAGACCGAGATTGATTTCTCTTTCTTTACATTCCTGATACGTATAATCTTTTACCCCGAGGTTATAAATTCCGACAGTTTGGAGTGAGTCAAGATAATTCTGGTATTTTTTAGGATCCCCGCCTGTTTTTTCTAATGCTGTCTTTTCAGCGCTCCTGCTCACAAAAGTGAAGGAAAGCTGGTAGATGCACACGATGGCAAACAGTATTGCCAGTAACTTAATTGCGCCTTTACTTTGCATGAAATTCTGATTTAGATTAAGATGAAAAAATTTAAGCCCGCAAACCTACATGATTTTTCTGAATTGGCAGATACTTTTCTGAAAAAATGTATTTCATTCGGTTTAAGGATTAGTGTTTGAACTTTATTTTTGCCTTAATATGCTAACAAATTTTTGTCGGCATAAAGTTTTTGAAAGAACGTCTTTGTTTAGTTTCTAATTTTACTTTTGTCAGTTCTATTTAAACCCCTTTAATGGTGCGCTCCTTTTTATTTACTGCCGGTTTATTTTTAACCATCCTGTTTTTAAACGGCTGTCAATTGTTTCACAAAACTGAAAAACCAATTGTAATAAAACATAACCGCAAACTGGAAGATAAAACAGCGGACGAATTATTACAGGCCATTCATGACAGTTCTTTTTCTGCCGTGTGGATCAACGGGAAGGCTTCGGTGGAAACGGATATGGAAGGCAAAACAAACTCTTTTGATATTTCCATTCGTGTAAAGAAAGACAGTGTTATCTGGATTTCCATTACGCCTTTGCTTGGCATTGAAGTGGCGCGCATTCTCATTACCCGCGATTCGGTTAAGTTTATGGATCGGTATCATAAAAAATACCAGGTGAGTGATTATAACTTTTTAAATGATTTGCTGCGCATGAATATTGATTTTGAAATTTTGCAGGGGGTTCTAACCGGGAATATATTTGCATACAAGAAAAGTAAATTTAATTCCGTTTACGTAGAAGAAAATGAATATTACATTTTGAGTACATTGGGAAAACACAAGCTGAAAAGATCGCTCGAAGAAAAAGATCCGAACAAGCCGGTAATACAGGATATGTGGATAAGTGATCTTAATTATCGCATCATACGTCTTTCCATTGAAGATGACAGGATTCAAAAATCTCTTGTTACGGATTACGAGGATTTCCGTCCTACCACTGCCGGAACATTTCCTTTTAAATCGGAAACAAAAATAAAAGCCGATAAGGCGTTGAATATTTCAATTGATTATTCTAAAATAGTGGTGAATGAAGTGCAGGAGGTTCCGTTTACTATACCGGGGAGTTATGAAAAAATTAATTGAATCCTGTCCCATAGGGACAATTGCTTGGTAAAAACAAACAATGAAATTTTATGATGTCCCATAGGGACAATCGCTTGGTAGAAAAAAACAATTACAGATTTATTTTGTCCCATAGGGACAACCGCTTATAAATTCATAGAGCGATGGCTAATACATACACCCAAATCCACATGCAATGTGTCTTTGCGGTTAAATACCGTAATGCTGTAATCAGCAGTTCGTGGAAAGAGCGATTGCATAAATATATAATTGCAATCATTAATAACAATAAGCATAAGCTTCTTTGCATTAATAGCATGCCTGATCATTTACATTTGTTTTTTGGAATGCGACCTGATCAATCGTTGTCTGATTTGATGCGGCTGGTTAAAGGCGATTCTTCGGAATGGATTAATAAAGAAAAGCTGGTTCCGGGAAACTTCAGATGGCAAGAGGGTTATGGAGCGTTTTCGTATTCGAAATCACATACTGATGCGGTGATTAAATATATTATGAATCAGGAAATGCATCATCGAAAAAAAACATTTCTGGAAGAATATAAAGAAATGTTGAATAAGTTTGAAGTGGAATATGATGAGCAGTATATTTTCAAAGAGCTTGAGTAGCGGTAGTCCCTACGGGACATGTTCCGGTGAGAGTCCATCTATTTTACCAAGCGATTGTCCCTACGGGACATGTTCGCATAGTCTTTCAGTTATGTTACCAAGCGGCAGTTCCTACGGGACATGTTCCGGTGAGAATTCACCTTTTTTACCAAGCGATTGTCCCTACGGGACATATTCACTTTTTATCAAATACATTTTTATTTTATTTTTTCTTTTTTCATTTAATGAATCTTTTTCTCAGACAAAAAAAGATTTACAACTAAAGCGCGATAAACTGCAGAAGGAAATTGATGAAGCCAATAACCAGCTTACCTTACTTTCAAAAAGCAAAACCGTTACACTTGGGCAGATAGATGCGCTGAAGAAAAAGATTTCGTTGCGACAGCAATTGATCGGTACTATTAATTCTGAAATCAACAGCCTTGGAAATGAAATTCAGAAAACGGGAGTGGAGATTTTTTCGCTTGAAACTCAGATGCAGAAGCTGAAAGATGATTATGCCAACCTGATTATTTTTGCCAGTAAGAATCAGAATCGTTATGAACGGCTGATGTTTGTTTTTGCTTCGCAGAATTTTAACCAGGCGTATAAACGAATTAAATATTTTCAGGAAATAAACCAATACCGGAGAGAGCAGGCAGCTTTGATTGATTCGACTCAACATCAGCTTTCGCAGAAAAAATCGGATCTTGAAATGCAGAAAAATGAAAAGCTGCAATTGCGAAACACGGAAGTGAAGGAGAAAAAAAATCTGGACAATGAAAAAAAAGACCGTGATAAAATGATGGCACAGATACAGGTGAATGAAAAAAAGTTGCGGCAGATGGTTGCTGAAAAGCAAAAAGCAAAAGAAAAGTTAGAGAAAAATATTGAAGCATTAATCAAAAAAGAAATAGAGGCTGCAAAAAAGAAAGCAGTTGCATCGGGAAAAAAGAATGTGACTTCAAAAAATGTTTTTTCGCTGACACCCGAAGCGCAAAAATTGTCCAGCAATTTTTCAGGTAACAAAGGTTCGTTGCCCTGGCCTGTTGAAGCCGGAACCGTCAGCAGTTCGTTTGGCGAACATGCGCACCCAACGCTTAAAGGTGTTACCATTAAAAATGACGGGGTGGACATTCAATCACAAAAAGGAAGTTTTGCCCGTTCTGTTTTCCAGGGCGAAGTTTCGGGTACTATTGATATACCCGGCAGCGGTTCGGCTGTTATTATAAGGCATGGAGAATATATTTCTGTGTACTCCAACCTGAAAGAAATTTTTGTGAAAAAAGGCGATGCTATTACCACCAAACAAAAAATAGGCATCATTAATGAAAATGATGAAGGCACCCGTGCAGAAATTAATCTGCAGATTTGGAAAGGTTTTTCAAAACTCGATCCTCAACAGTGGCTGGCGAGGAAATGAAATGAGTTTAAAGTTTAAAGTTTAAAGTTTAAAGTTCTTATCCGCGAAAGCGAAGCCGAAACCTTAACCCGGTTTATCAATCAAATTTTTTAAAAAATAGCTATTCACAAGTTTTCAACAGACTTCGATTTATTAAATAATCATTTCCTGTCAAAAGCTATTCATTAACCCGATAGTAAATGTTTGTAAGATGCTTGTTAACGCTTAACTAATGTAGGTTAACGGCTTAACAATGTCCGTAGACACATAACTAATGTTCATAAAAGCTTAAAAGAAGTACGTAAATGTGTATATGATGTTCTATATTGATTGAAAGATACCGGTTATTGCTTTAATAATGGTTGTAAATACATTATCTTTGCACGTTAGCAACCTTATGACGCACGATATGGTAAGAAATACCAAAAAAACAACATAAAATCAAAAAAAATGCCCCTTAAACTCACCAAAGAAGAAGTAAAAAAATTAGGCTTGCGCCCGATGGGAAAAAAACATCTCATACACGTATGGTTAGAAACCCTCGAAAAAGGCGGTATCCTATACATTACCCGCGCTGAATTCACCTGGAAAAACCGCACCCCCAATGTTTTCATAAAAAAAATAGAAGAATCAGGCGCCAAAAAATTCACCATCTCAGAATCACTTAACCGCATGGGATGGGTGGTGGAACGGGTGAAGTAAAAATGGAAATTGATTAGTGATTATTGATAACTCTGCCTGTGGCCGGTGTTCCTTCTACCGACCGCGAACGATAAAAATTAAAAAGTCAAAAAAAGATTAAAGCCCCTTTCGGGGAATGAATCTAAGAATTAAAACAAGAAAAGCACAAGAACCATAATGAGAGAACATTGTTTAAAGTTACATTTGGCGATAATTTTCTAATTTTGAAATAAAAATCATCATCAATGAACATTGCAATCGAAAAACAAAAAATAAAAGAACAAATTGACAGGATAAACGATGAATCAATTATCATGTCAATCAAAAAATTTCTTGGCATAGTAAAAGAACAAAACCATCATTCACTTACCAAAGAAGAATTGGTCGAAAGAGCATTGGAATCAGAAAAAGCGATCAGCGAAATGAAATTTGTTTCTATTGATGACCTCGAAAAAGAAATGAAGAATTGGTAGTATTGAAATTAGTTATAACTGATCCTGCAAAGCTCAGGCTTAAAGAAATTCATGATTATTATAAAAAAAATGTCAGCCACAAGATTGCCGATAAAATAAAAACCTCCATTGTTATAAAGTTAAAATTTTTACAGTCAAATCCACTTTGCGGACAAACAGAAGAATCTTTGCAGGAACTTGGCTTAGGACATCGCAGAATGATTGAAGGCAATTATAAAATCATCTATCGTATCAGCGATAAAATAATTTATGTAACTGATATTTTTGACAGTCGCCAAGATCCATATAAAATGTCACTGTAATCCTCTAACTTCCTTCTCCAAACTTTTTACTACCTTTGTCTTCAATAAAAAAATAAAACAAAATGACACCATTAATCATTCTTGGAATTTTAGGCGGCATGGGAGGCGGAGAAATATTTCTTATCCTCATAGTTGTGCTGCTTATTTTTGGCGGCAAAAAAATTCCCGAGCTTGCAAGAGGTCTCGGCAAAGGCATCCGCGAATTTAGAGATGCATCCTCAGGTCTTGATAAAGATGAGGATAAAAAAGAATTGAAAAAAACAGAATAAAAAGCGGTTCAAAACATTTGAAAGCATCCTGATAATTGTTGGGATGCTTTTTCTTTATAATCTGTGCCATCGGCACAACCGCTTGGTAAAAAATTTTCTATTTTTCCATCCTGATTCATTTTAATTGTGAAAAGAAAACCTCCTGTAAAAAAACAAGCTGTCGCAACTGCAACAGATTTTCGTGAGGAAATTAATCCCAATGCTTTTGCAAATCTGAAAACAATGATGCTTATCATCATCGCTGCATTTTCTTTTTTGCTTTATGCAAACACATTGAATCACAATTATGCAGTTGATGACGGCACGGTGATGCAGAATAATAAAATTGTAAAAAAAGGCATCAGCGCTATTCCCGAAATTTTTTCCACACGCTACCGCGCAGGTTTCTGGGAACGAAAAGAAAACATGTACCGCCCGCTTTCTCTGGTAATGTTTGCAATTGAATGGCAGCTTTCGCCCGAAAAACCATTCTTAGGCCATCTTGTAAATGTGCTGCTGTACATGCTCACCGGAGTTTTATTATTCATCACCTTAACAAAGCTGCTTCCGCAAAAAAATCTGCTCATTCCTTTTCTCACCACACTTTTATTTATTGCTCATCCCATACATACCGAAGTTGTGGTAAACATCAAAAGCCGCGATGAAATACTTTGTTTCCTCGGTGTAATTGCTTCCATAAATTTTCTGATGGATTATATCCGTTCATCAAAAATAATTTCGTTAATCATTTCTTTGTTTTGCTTTTTACTTTCGCTGTTATCAAAAGAAAGCGCCATCACTTTTATTTTTATTGTTCCATTGGTTTTACATTTTTTCACTGCTGTTGATTTTAAAAAAATAATAAAGACATCGTTTTATTTTATCGGTGCAGCCATTGTTTATATGGCAATAAGAGGAGCCGTGCTGAAAGGGCTTGCAAGCGAAACAGAATTGCAGATTGTAAATAATTCTTTGCTTGGCGCAACAGATTTTATTACACGATTTGCATCTGCAATGTACATCATGGGAAAATATTTGCTGCTGCTTTTCTTTCCCCATCCTCTTGTATTTGATTATTCTTACAACGAGATAAAAAATGTTCCGGTCACTGATATCCGGACATTGCTTTCCATTGCAATTTATCTTTCACTTTTTATTTATGCATTGAAAACATTTAAACAAAAAAACTTTATTTCATTCGGAATTTTATTTTTTCTCATCACCATTTCTTTAGTGTCAAATATTTTTTTCCTCATTGAGTCCACTCTCGCAGAACGGTTTGTTTACATGCCGTCATTGGGTTTTTGTTTTGTGATAGTAATAGTGATGACTAAGATGTTTAAATCGGAAACAATAAAAAACACAGGTAATTTTTCTGCGTTGCTCAAAAGCAATTCAACATTATTTTCTGTTGTACTGATTGTTCTTGTTTTATTTTCATTCAAAACTATCAGCCGCAATGCTGACTGGAAAAATAATCTTACGCTGCTTGCGCAGGATGTAAAAACATCTCCTGAAAGCGCCCGCATCCGGTACGCTTACGGAAGCGCAATACTTATTGAACAGGCATTAAAAGAAAAAGACAAGACAAAAAAATATGAACTGCTTGATAAATCAATCGAGCAATTGGAAAAAGGAGTTGCTATTCTTAATACGTATTCAGATGCCTTCTATCATCTCGGACTTGCCTATAAAGAAAAAGAAGATTATCCCAATGCAATTAAAAATTTAGAAGCAGCACAAAACGGAAAAAAATGGACGGAAGCTGATTTTTTTGTTGCCATGGGAATTGCTTATGGCGGAGCAAAGCAATTTGACAAAGCAATTGCCAATCTGAACAAAGCAATTGAAATAGATCCTAAAAATGCTGATCCTTACAATAATCTTGGTTTGTATTATGATGAGATGGGAGATAAGCAAAACGCAATCAAGAGTTTGAACAAAGCAATTGAACTGAATCCGAAATTTGATAAAGCATATTACAATCTCGGAAATACGTATGCAAAATCAGGTGATTATAATAAGGCCATTGACTTTTACAAAAAAGCATTTGCAATTGATCCGGTTTATGAAGACGCTTACAACAACACAGGCAACAGCTATGCAGCCATGAAAGATTATGCAAACGCAATTGTTTATTATAAAAAAGTTATTGAGATAAATCCTTCAAATCTGAAGGTGTTGAACAATATCGGTGTTACTTATAAAATGATGGGAGATGATGTGAACGGGGATAAATATTTTGAAATGGTAAAAACGGCAACTCAGCAATGAGGAAAAGAAATTTATTTTATTTAATCTCCCTCGGATTTCTTTTTTATTCTTGTGAAAATAATTCTCTTAAAAAAGAAACTCCCGCATATTTTAATTTGAAATCTTACTTTGAAAAGCAAGTTGAAGAACTCAATGGAAATAATTTTAAGTTGAAAAAATTTGTTTCAAAAGATGCCGCCACAGAAGAAAAACTTTTTGATCATCCTGATTGGAAAGAAGAGCTGAAACCGTTTTCAGAATGTGATATTAATAAACCGTCCTGGAAAAATTCTTTCCATATTGATTCAACGGGCGACCGGGAGACTTTTTGCATAAAATACCTGGCTAAAGATTCCTCATTAAAAATAAAAAGTATTACTTATTGTCTTGAACACGACAGCCTGACATTTATAAAGATTGAAAAGCGGACTGAAAATATGTATTATCATTTCATCACCACGTTAAGTTATTTTCCAATGAAAGCGTATTCCATTAAAAGTTCGCAAAAGATTAATTTTACAAAGGAAACTACCATCGAAGTGAAAGGTTTATTTATTCGACAATAATTAATAATCAATAATCATAAATAATTTTTCCTATGACTTTACTTTCAATAATTACCCTGACAACAGGTATATGGCGTGCCACATTAAACTTACCTGATGGCGAATTGCCCTTTAATTTTGAATTAAAGAACAATAATAATTCATACGCAATTGAAATTATAAATGGTGAAGAAAGAATTGCAGTAAATGAAATCACTTTCAAAGACGATTCACTTTTTGCAAAATTTCCTGTTTTTGATTCAGAAATAAAAGTGAAGGTTAATCAGAATGAAATGAATGGTGAATGGGTAAACTATTCACGCAAAACAAATCAAAGCATTCCGTTTAATGCTAAAGCAGGAAGCACTTACCGGTTTTTTCAAAATGCAGGGTTCCCCCTTTTTAGTGTTAATGGAAGGTGGAAAGTCGGGTTTAGTCCCGGAACAAAAGATTCATCATTTGCCATAGGTATTTTTAACCAGGAAATAAATCGTGTAACAGGAACTTTTCTGACAACCACGGGTGATCACCGTTATCTTGAAGGCATAATGATAAAAGACAGTTTGTTTTTATCCTGCTTTGATGGTGCTCATGCTTATCTTTTTAAAGCAAAAGTGGAAGGAAATAGAATAAAAGGAATTTACCTTTCCGGAAATCACTGGAAAGAAGAATGGGTTGCTGAAAAGAACAATAACATTGAATTACCCAACCCTGATTCATTGACATTTTTAAAAAGCGGCTATGATAAAATTAATTTCTCTTTTCCTGATTTAGACAGTGCCGTAGTTCATTTTACAGATAAAAAATTTCAGAAAAAAGTTGTTGTTATTCAGATCATGGGTTCCTGGTGTCCTAATTGCGTTGATGAATCCATCTTCTTGGCTGATTATTATAAAAAGAATCATTCAAGAGGAATTGCATTTATCGGAATTGCATTTGAAAAAACAAGCGATTTTCAAAAAGCGGTTTCCAACGTAAAAAGAATGAAAAACCGTTTGGGAATGGATTATACGTTGTTAATTGCCGGAAACAGAGACAATGCAAATAGCGCCTTGCCCATGTTAAATCGCATTATGGGATATCCCACAACAATTTTTGTAGATAAAAAAGGAAATGTAAAAAGAATTTACACAGGCTTCACAGGCCCTGCTACGGGGAAATATTACGAAAAGTATAAAGATGATTTTGAAAATTATATTTCGAAACTGTTATCGGAATAAATAACTTGATGGCATTATTCTGTTTTTTCTCCCTGATTTTTATGCTATTCGCCAAAAAACACTTTGCCGGATGAAAAGAAATCTCTAAATTGCATTCCTTTATCAAACGAACGTATTTCTTCTCTGCAACTAAGTACATAAGATTAAAACAAAAAAGACTCATGAAAAAAATCAAACTCCTTTATTTAGTTGTGTTAATTGTTCCGAAAATCGGATTAAGCCAATGCACTAATGCAGCAGGCCCGACTAATGCCACCACATGCCAATGCCCTCCTGGTGGGGGAACTAATTGTGATTTAGTGCCCGATATTTCCATTGCACGATTACCTTTAAACCAATCCTCAAATTACACTGAATACCCTCAAGTTTGCAGCCCTTCATGCAACGGAAATGACGGGCGTCTCCGTATAGGTGTTTCCACTCCTATCATTGGGTTGGGACCTCTTGAAACAAGGGGAACCTCCTTTTACGTTTGCGGATCAGATACAATTGATGCCGGAACAGTAGCGAGTATTCCTTCAACTTGCCCTGATGCCTCCCTTCCACATCAATTAATAGATCAAAGAATTTATCATAAAAACGGAAATGTCATGTCTTATACAGACCGGCCTGCAGGATCAATGACTTATCATCCTTCTCACGGTCACCAGCATATTGATGATTGGGGAGTTTACACATTGAGGCAAACCAACGGTGACCCCAATCCACTTAATTGGCCCATTATAGGAACCGGAGCCAAATTAGGGTATTGCTTAATTGATCTTGGAAGCTGTAATGGCAGCAGCGGGTATTGTACCGATTCATTAGGTAACACTTTGAATAGCTCTAATATTTTAAATTATGGTTTGGGCGGAGGTAGTTACGGATGTTCAAATACCGTACAGGGAATTACTAACGGATACATGGATACATACCACCAGGGATTAGACGGCATGTGGATTAATATTCCTGCCGGACTTTGCAACGGAACGTATTATGTTGTAGTGCAAATTGATCCTCACAATTACTTTCTTGAGACCAATGAAAACAATAATGTTGTAGCTGTTCCGCTTACTTTGACTCAACAATCCACCTCACCCACAGCAAGCATTACCGCTAATAAAAATCCTTTTTTATGCGTGGGCGACAATATAACTTTAACAGCCAATTTCGGAACATCTTATTTATGGAATACTGGCGCAACTTCACAAAGCATCAATGTATCAGGTGGTAATTACACAGTTACAGTTACGAACAGTTGTGGTACTGCAACCTCATCCCCTTTCCAGGTATCCGTTATAACAGCAAATCCCCCTTTAACTGCTGGAAATTCAGTTTGTAATTCAGGTTCGGCTGTATTAACGGCTTCAGGTACCGGAACAATGAATTGGTATGCTGTTTCAAGCGGTGGTTCCTCTTTATTCACCGGCAACCCCTTTAATACTCCTGTTGTAAATTCAACAACCAGCTATTATGCAGACGCCACGGTTACATCAGGATTGCAAACGCTCTTTTGCCCGCCCGCGAATAACAGCTTCGGTAGCGGAGGATACTTAAGCAGTGGTCAATATCTTATTTTTGATGTGCTGGCTAATTGTACGCTGAGCACCGTAAAACTTTATGCAGAAACTGCAGGGAGCGTCACTATTCAATTGCAAAACTCAGCAGCAGCAGTTATAAATACGGTTACTGTAAGTGTTCCTTCGGGTGAAAGTACCGTTACGTTAAACTTCCCATTGACAGCTGGGACAGATTACCGGCTGACACGTTCTGGAACTTTCAACTTATTTCGTGAGAATGTCGGGGCAAGCTATCCATACAATCTCAGCGGATATGTTTCAATTAAGAACTCTTCGGCCGGAACCTCCTTCTATTATTATTTCTACAACTGGAAAATTATCACCCCCGGTCAAAGTTGTACTAGCAGCAGATCAACCGCAACAGTAACCGTGAATGCTAATCCCGGCACAACGATTACTCCGGATGGCCCAACTACTTTTTGTTCGGGCGGAAGTGTGACGCTATCTGCGCCTTCTGGAGCAAATCGTTTATACCAGTGGAAAAAAGGCGGTACAGACATAGCTGGTGCTACTAATTCATCCCACGCAACAACCACTGGAGGTAATTATAAAGTTTTTGTTACCAATTCAGTTACCGGTTGTTCCAAGACAACATCAAACAGTACAGTGGTTACTGTAATTACAAACCCTAAAGCATTCATTACTCCGCAAGGTCCCACAACTTTTTGTGCAGGTAACAGTGTTGTCCTGAGTGCAAATACAGGTGCCGGTTTGACTTATAAATGGAAAAAGCATCTTTCATACATTAATGGAGCTACCTTATCTGACTTTACGGCAACAAATGCAGGCACTTATAAAGTAGAAGTAACTAATAGTAGCGGATGCTCAAAAATATCATCAGCGACAGTAATAAGTGTACCCTGTAAAAATATTAATGCACAAAACGAGACTGATTTATTCTGCGAAGTGCATCCAAATCCCTCATCAGATAATTTTATGCTGAAACTTTCAGGATTGGCTGATGAAAATGTTGTGATTCGTGTTTTTGATATTGCAGGGAAGGAAGTTGAATTTGCCAGGGAAAATATTAAGGATAATGAAATAAGTATCAGACTATCAAATCCGGGTGTATTCACAGTCGTAGTTGCAAACGGAAACAACAGGCAAATTCTTAAGCTCATAAAAACAAAATAAAACTAATAAAATTATTATAAAATGAAAAACTTATACGTAACTGTATTCGCTATCCTCACGATAATGTCTCATCGTGGATTCAGCCAATGTACGGCTGCTGCAGGCTCAACGAATGCAACAAGCTGCAAATGTTCAGACACTACTAATACGAATTGTGATTTACTTCCTGATATAGCAATTGCCCGGTTGCCTTTAACCCAAGCAAGCAACTATACAGAATATTCACAGATTTGCAATCCCCCTTGTAGTGGTAATGACGGACGTTTACGATTAGGGGTATCCACTCCTATCATCGGCTTCGGTCCTCTTGAAACAAGGGGAACTGCATTTTATGTTTGTGGAACAGATACCTTTAACGCAGGAACGGTTGCAAGTATTCCAACTGCCTGCCCCGATGGTTCTTCTCCTCATCAATTGATCAATCAAAGAATTTATCATAAAACAGGAAACGTCATGTCCTATATTGATCGTGCTGCCGGTTCAATGACCTACCATCCCAGTCATGGACACCAGCATGTTGACAATTGGGGAATTTATTCACTACGACAGAGTAATGGAGATCCTAATCCTCTTAACTGGCCTATTATTGGTACAGGAACCAAACTTGGATTTTGTTTATTGGACATAGGTTCGTGCAACGGCAGCAACGGATATTGTACTGACTCTGCAGGAAACACAGTAACCCAATCAAATTTTAACACTACAAAATTCAGGAATTATGGATTAGGCGGAGGAAATTATAGTTGTTCCAATACTGTTCAGGGTATTTCAAACGGTTACATGGATACTTACAGTCAGGGTTTAGATGGCATGTGGATAAATATTCCATCTGGAATTTGCAATGGAACGTACTATATAGTCGTACAAATTGACCCGCTTAATTATTTTAACGAAACCAACGAAAATAATAATGTAGTGGCCGTTCCCTTTACATTAACGAAACAGGGTGGAACAGTTCCGGTAATTTCTGCAAACGGTCCAACTACTTTTTGTGCAGGCGGCAGCGTAACATTATCTTCTACGACTGCAGCAAACTATGTCTGGTCATCCGGAGCAACAACTCAATCTATTGTGGTAAATACTTCAGGAACCTATACGGTTACTGTAAATACCTCCCTTTCATGCTCTTCCACTTCTCTTCCGGTTACAGTATCCGTCAGCACACTAACAGTTGCTGCATCTGTAGCGCCAGCTTCAATATGTGCTGGTCAAAGCACTCAGTTAACAGTAACTCATAATGCATCCGGAACCACGAATGTTCCAACTTTATTTACTAATAATAATCAAGTATTTATTCCTGATAATAATGCTACCGGAGTTACATCACCTGTTACTGTTTCGGGAATTTCCCCGTCAACTTTAAGTTCGGGCATGGTGGTTTCTGTCAAATTAAATTTAACACATACCTATGATGGTGATCTTATTGTTTCCCTTATTGCTCCTTCCGGCAACACGATTATTTTAAGCAACCAGAGAGGTGGGGGTGGAGATAATTTTACAAATACTATTTTCAGCATGTCTGCTATAACACCCATCGCAAGCGGAAGCGCTCCTTTTACAGGATCATATATTCCTGATGCATCTTTTAATTCTCTAACCGGAAATGTGAACGGATTGTGGCGTCTAAAAGTAGCCGATGTAGCTGCTGTTGATACAGGAAGAATTCGTAATTGGACGTTGACAGTAAATAATATCGTTGCAGTTCCGCCAACATTCTCATGGACATCTACATCAGGGTTTACTTCAACTTCACAAAATCCGAATGTTATTCCGGCTGCTACTACTACTTATACTGTTGTGGTTACAGCAGCTAATGGCTGCACCGGCTCAAGTACAGCCACAATAGTTGTTAATCCATTGCCAACAGTTACTGCCAACAACGTAAGCGGATGTACCGGAACGGCAATTGCTCTATCCGGAACTCCTTCAGGAGGAACATTCAGTATTGCTAATCCTTACCCAGGGCCAAGTACAACTTACACCTACACTTATACTGACGTAAACGGTTGCTCTAACACAAGTTCTGTCGCAAATATTACTGTTAGTCCATTGCCAACTGTAACGGCAAATAATGTAAGCGGATGTACCGGAACGGTAATTGCTCTATCCGGAACTCCTTCAGGAGGAACATGGAGTGTTGCTAATCCTTACTCAGGACCAAGTACAACTTACACGCATACTTATACGGATGGAAACGGATGTTCTAATACAAGCGCTGTCGCAAATATTACTGTTAGTCCATTGCCAACTGTAACGGCAAATAATGTAAGCGGATGTACCGGAACGGCAATTGCTTTATCCGGAACTCCTTCAGGAGGAACATTCAGTATTGCTAATCCTTACACAGGGCCAAGCACAACTTACACTTACACTTATACGGACGTAAACGG
>JBDSOU010000177.1:0-25492 GCA_039914625.1 Bacteroidia bacterium
GTTCCGGTTTCTTTTATTTCACCGTGATCAAGAACAATAATTTTATCGGCATTTTGAATAGTGGCAAGACGGTGTGCAATTACTAATGAAGTCCGGTTCTGAGTAAGCACTTTTGTCGCTTTAATAATTAATTCTTCCGATTCTGAATCAATGGAAGATGTAGCTTCGTCAAGAATTAAAATTTTCGGATTATATACATACGCACGAATGAAAGAAATTAATTGCCGTTGTCCCATTGATAACATACTTCCCCGCTCCTGCACATTGAAATCATAAGTTCCCGGAAGGTTTTCAATAAAACTGTCCGCTCCCACTCTTTTGCTTCCTTCTTTAATTTGTTGCATACTAATCCCGGGATTGTTCAGTGAAATATTATTTGCTATAGTATCAGAAAATAAAAACACATCCTGAAGCACTAACCCTATTTTACTTCTTAAAGAGCTGAGTTCGTATTCTTTTAAATCTATTCCATCCAGGAGAATAGTTCCCTTTTTAATTTCATAAAAACGATTCAGCAAATTTATAATCGTAGTTTTTCCGGCCCCGGTTGAACCGACAAAAGCAACGGTGCTTCCCGCAGTTACTTCAAAGCTTACATCTTTCAGCACCCATTCGCTCTCATCAGAGTATGAGAACCACACATTTTTAAAAACTATATTTCCTTTTATATTCTCCGCATTATTTTTCCCTTCATTCACAAATCCTGAATGCTGATCGAGTATTTTAAAAATCCTTTCAGAGCTGACCATTCCCATCTGTAAAGTATTAAACTTATCTGCTAACTCCCGGATAGGACGAAAAAGCAGATTGATATACATAATAAATGCCACAAGATTTCCAAAGCTGTCTATTCCCTTTATCACACCATGCGCTCCCCACCACACAATCAGACCGATGGAGATTGCAGAAAGAATTTCAACCACTGGAAAAAAAATACTGTAATACCAAACAGAGCGAATATTGGCATTGCGGTGTTCTATATTTATTTTATCAAAGCGGTTCATTTCCTCTTCTTCGCGGTTAAACATCTGCACAATACGCATACCGGTTATATGCTCCTGCACAAATGTGTTTAGGCGGGCTACTTGCGTGCGCACATCATTAAAAGTTTTTTTTATTTTATTTTGAAAAATACGTGTCGCCACGATTAAAACAGGAATCGTGCTGAGGCTGATGAGTGTTAACCTCCAATCAGTGAAAAACATGAAAACGATAATCACTAAAAGGGTAACAATATCACCAATTATCATAAGAAGCCCATCCGAAAAAATATCAGCAATAGTTTCCATATCGGATATTTCACGGGTTACTAAGGTTCCGATGGGAGTCTGGTCAAAATACTTCAAACGGAAATTCAGAATGTGTGAATATAATTTTACTCTCAGGTCTTTCACTACAAACTGACCGAGGAGATTGGTGAGGTAATTATAATAAAATTGAAGTGCAGATTGCAACAGCAAAACACCACCCATGAGCAATGTCATCCATAAAAGCATTTCAGTATTTGAACTGGTCACATATTTGTCAAGCGTAATTTGCGTAAGCCACGGCCGCAACGGAGAAATTGCAGCAATCGTTAAGGTCAAACCAACCGTTATATAAAAAGTTTTTCTGTACGGTTTTACAAAAGAAAAAACTCTTTTCAGGATGGGAAAATCAAATGCTTTGCCGGTAACTGGTGCCATTAACGAATACGAATCTTTACGAATTTACGAAAAACGAATTTCCGATTTGGAACAAAAAATATTTTCAATTGTAAATTTCCTTTCTGTCTCCGATTGCAATTATGTCAACTAATAAAAGTTTGTCAAGAATGTCATAAATAATCCGGTAATTACCTTTTCTTACACGGTAGCCGGATCTTCCTTTTAATTTTATATAACCGGAAGGTCGCGGATTGTCAGATAGTTTTTTAATTGTTTTAATTAATGTTTCAGCAACAGTATCGGGTAAGCTGTCCAATTGCTTTTGAGCAGTTTTGGAAATTACAACCGCATACTTACCCATTTTTTTTTCGAGGGCGTTGTTTCAAATACTGATCAAAAGGAATGCTTACTTCTTTTTTCCTTTTAACTTCGTCATATAGCTTTATATCTTCAAGTTCGTCAAGCTCGTCAAGCATCTTTTCATAATCTTTAATGGAAAGAATTACTGCTACTTTCTTACCTGAATTATCAGTCACAAATTGTGTTTTCATATTTATTTATTTTCAATTACAAAATTATGAAAATATTTCAGGCTATTAATTTTATTGAAATTAAACCTCAAAAGGAAAATGAAATTTACTTGCTACACTCAAATACGGGTATTCAATTTTTGAAAGATACAATCCACATGCATCAACAGAAGCTCCGGCAGCCGACCGTTCTTTATTTTCAATTATTTTTATGAAATCTTCCACGGACAATTCTTCTTTTCCAACTTGCTGCAAAGTTCCGACAATTGCTCTTACCATTCCTCTTAAAAACCTGTTTGCAGTAATGGTGAAAATATGCAAGCCGTCTTCTGATTCCCATTTCGCTTGGGTGATTTTACAGATCGTATGTTTTACTTGTGTTCTTGATTTTCTGAAACATTTGAAATCATCATGCTCCAAAAGAATATTGCATGCGTTATTTATTACGCTCACATCCACATCATAAAACATTGCTGCAGCATATTCTTTTAAGAACGGATTTTTGTAGCGGTATAAATAATATTGGTAAGTGCGGGAAATGGCATTATATCTTGCGCTTGCATCATCTTTCACGTAATGAAAATCAAAAACAGAAATATCATTCGGAAGAATACTGTTAAGTTGATGAACAAATTTGTATTTATCATTTATCACGTTCACCGAATCAAATTGCGCAAAGAATTGTTTTGCATGAACACCGGTATCCGTTCGTCCGCAGCCAACAGTTTCAGTTTTAACGTTCAAAAGAACCGATAAAGCATTATTAATTTTTTCCTGCACCGAAACAGCATTCTCCTGGATTTGCCATCCGCTGTAATGTGTACCTTTGAAGCAAAATTCCAAAAAATAACGAGGCATAATTTTAGTAGCAAGTAGCAAGTAGTAAGATAAAAACTCCCATTTCCAGTTTCTAATTTCCAACTTCCATTTTCCAAAAATAGCCTTTGCATTTTGATTTTAACAAAACATTAACATTCACATCTCCTTTGGGATTCTACATTTGCACCTCCAAAAATCTTTAACAGAATTTTAACTACCGTATTCACTCTGCATTCATTGATTTTTCAAAAAATTTGCAACCATAAATTTCATTCACTATAATTATGATGGACATCAAAGAAATAAACGAAAAAATTCAGCGTGAAAGCGCTTTTGTTGACCTGCTCAACATGGAAATCGGGAAAGTAATTGTGGGGCAGAAATATATGCTCGAACGATTACTGATTGGTTTATTATCAAACGGACATTTATTATTAGAAGGCGTGCCGGGGCTTGCGAAAACGCTTGCCATAAAATCGCTTTCGTCTTCCATCCATGCAAAATTCAGCCGCATACAATTTACTCCTGATTTACTTCCGGCAGATTTAATCGGAACCATGATTTATAATCAGCGTAAAGAAGAATTTACGGTGCGCAAAGGTCCCGTCTTCGCAAATTTTATTTTAGCGGATGAAATTAACCGTGCTCCGGCAAAAGTGCAAAGCGCATTGCTTGAAGCGATGCAGGAGAAACAAGTCACCATTGGTGATCAGACTTTTAAATTAGAAGAACCCTTTCTTGTTCTTGCAACTCAAAATCCGTTGGAGCAGGAAGGAACATATCCCTTGCCTGAAGCACAGCTGGATCGTTTCATGCTGAAAATTGTGGTGGGGTATCCGAATAAAGAAGAGGAAAAAATGATCATCCGCCAGAATTTATCAAACACACCTTTAATAATAAATCCTATTCTTAAAACCGAAGATATACTTAATTCACGTAAGGCGGTGCGTGAAGTGTACATGGATGAAAAAATTGAAAAATATATTCTGGACATTGTGTTTGCAACCCGTTCACCGAAGGATAATAAGCTGCCGAAGCTGGAACAATTGATCAGCTATGGAGGATCACCACGCGCAAGCATCAGTCTTGCTCTTGCTTCAAAAGCTTTTGCATTTATTAAACGAAGGGGCTATGTCATTCCTGAAGATGTTCGTGCTGTTTGTCATGATGTGTTGCGACACAGGATTGGTTTGACGTACGAAGCAGAAGCTGAAAATATTACACAGGAAAATATTATTAACGAAGTGTTGAATGCTGTAGAAGTACCATAACAATTTGAAAATTTGAAAATGAATTAATTTGAAAATTGATTCTGTTTAGAGGCAATGAATTTTTTCATTTTCAAATCTTCAAATTACCAAATTTTCAAATCAGCTAAATGGAAACGCAGGAATTATTAAAAAAAGTCCGCAAGATTGAGATAAAGACACGGGGATTATCAAGTCACATTTTCTCCGGTGAATATCATTCTGCTTTTAAAGGTCGTGGTATGGCTTTTAGTGAAGTGCGGGAATATGGTGCCGGTGATGATATTCGCAGCATTGACTGGAACGTGACTGCACGGTTCAATCATCCTTATGTAAAAGTATTTGAAGAAGAACGCGAACTCACCGTAATGCTTCTTGTTGACATCAGCGGTTCAGGTTCGTTTGGTACAAGAAAACAATATAAAAAAGATCTGATTACGGAATTATGTGCAGTGCTTTCTTTTTCTGCAATTCAAAACAATGACAAGATCGGTGTGATTTTCTTTTCAGATAAAATTGAAAAATTTATTCCTCCGAAAAAAGGACGATCACATATTTTGAGGATCATCCGTGAGCTGATTGATTTCAAATTTGAATCACATGGAACAAACATTGCTGAAGCACTCCGCTATTTTACAAACATGATTAAGAAAAGAAGCATTGCATTTGTTATTTCTGATTTTATGAATGACGGGTATGCTGATGCTTTAAAGATTGCTGCCAAAAAACACGACACAGTCGCCATCCGAATTTACGATCACCGTGAAACTGAAATGCCCGATGCCGGATTAATTCATTTCAGAGATGCTGAAAGCGGGAAAACTGTTTTGGTAGATTCCGGCAATCCGGAGATCCGGAAAAAATATGCTGCATGGTGGATAAAAAGAGATAAAGAATTGTCCAATCTTTTTGCAAAAACGGGAGTTGACTATGCAAACATCAGCACAGAACAAAATTACGTGCAACCACTGATGAAGCTGTTTAAAAAGAGAGAGAGCAGATTTTAATATAATTATGACAAGAGATTTTTTGAAATATAAGTTAGCGGTAATGAAAAAATATTTTTTATTAGCTACACTCTTTATTTTTTCTTTCAATACTATTTATGCACAAATTTTTTCCGCTACAGCAAAAATTGATTCAAATGAAATACTTATAGGTAAACAGGCTCATATTACTCTTGAAGTAACTCATCCGAAAAATCAAAAAATACAATGGGCTGTAATTCCTGATACGCTTGGGAAAGTGGAGATTGTAGATAAATCAAAAATTGACACAGCATTCACCGCTGACTCTTCTTCAATAGTTAACAGGCAACAATTAATTATAACTTGTTTTGATTCCGGATATTATGTAATACCTCCCTTCCGTTTTATTGATCCGTCAAATACTGATAGTACAAATAATTTTGCGGAAACACAACCGTTATTGTTTACTGTCAAAACAATTCCTGTTGACACCACTAAGGCAATAAGAGCAATCAAAGCACCGGTTGAAGTTCCGTTTTCGTTCGAAGATCTGCTTCCTTATCTGCTTGGTGTTTTGATTTTAGCAGCCATAGTCATTACTACCATACTGTTATATAAAAAATTTAAAAAGAAACCTGTTGTAAAAGTTTATGAAAAGCCGAAACGCCCTGCACATGAAATAGCAATTGAAGAATTGAAAAAACTCCAGGAAGAAAAGTTATGGCAAAAAGGAGATTTCAAATCCTATCATACCCGCCTGACTGATATCATCAGGCTTTACCTTTGGCACCGCTTTGATTTAAATGCGATGGAAATGACGACTGACGAAATTCTTTCCGCTCACGTTATAAAACAAGTGAACGAAGAAAGTTTTTCTAAGATGAAATACATGCTGGAGCTTGCAGACTTTGTGAAGTTTGCTAAAGTTATTCCGATAGCAAATGAAAACGAACAATCCCTCGCGAACGCTTATGATTTTGTTAACACAACTAAATTGGTGGCTGAAAAAACAGCGGAAGTAAAAACACGAGAAACAAAGGAGGTAACGCCATGATGAACGACATCACCTTTGCTTATCCGCATTTCTTTTTTCTGCTCATTCTTCTGCCGCTGATGATATTCTGGCATTGGAAAGTGAATCATGGAAGAAAAACACAGGTTCGTTTATCGGATATTTCTGCATTTAAAAATAAAAGAAAAACTTTTAAAGAAAGTATTCATAGTGTTCCTATTTGGTTACGACTAATTGCAACAGCACTAATCATAGTCGCCTTGGCACGTCCGCAATCAACTTCAAAAGGGCAAAACGTAACTTCCGAAGGTATTTCAATTGTGCTTGCTATAGACCTTTCAAGCAGCATGCTTGCAGAAGATTTGAAGCCCAACCGGATTGAAGCTGCTAAAAAAGTAGCTATAAATTTTGTTGAAAGCCGTCCGACTGACCTGATTGGATTAGTGGTATTCAGTGGTGAAAGTTTTACACAATGTCCGATTACAAGCGATCATAGTGTATTGAAAAACCTGATGTCACAAATAAAAAGCGGTTTGCTCGAAGACGGAACTGCAATTGGTGAAGGTCTCGCTACAGCGATCTTGCGTCTTAAAGACACTAAGTCAAAAAGCAAAGTAATTATTTTGCTGACTGACGGAGTAAGCAATGCGGGATCTATTGCACCGGTGACAGCAGGAGAAATTGCAAAAACATTTGGCATCCGTGTTTACACTATTGGTGTCGGACGGAATGGAACTGCCCCCTACCCTATCAAAACTCCATTCGGAACTCAATATCAGAATATGCCGGTTCAGATTGATGAGCCTGTTATGAGACAGATTTCGGAAACTACAGATGGAAAATATTTCAGGGCAACTGATAATAAAAGTCTAAAACAAATTTATGCCGAAATTGACAAAATGGAAAAAACTAAAATTGAAGTAACTGAATTCAAACGTCACAGCGAAGAATATTTACCTTGGGTTATTGCAGCGGGATTATGTTTGCTTGTAGAAGTATTACTGAGATATACATATTTGAAAAGTTTACCGTGAAGAAGTACCAAGTAATAAGTATCAAGTACAAAGACAAATTAGACTCGTGAATTAAAAATCGTAAATCTAAAATCTAAAATCACCTTGTTCCGTTTAGTCCATAAAGAATTTCTCTTGCTGTATGCACTGATCCCTGTCCTGGTCATTCTTTTCTTCCTCATGATGCGCTGGAAGAAAAAAGCTTTGAGCAGGTTTGGTGAAATTTCGTTAGTGACGAATTTATTTCCCGATGCATCGGTTAGTAAGCCATACGTACGATTTACGTTATTCATACTTGCTGCCGCATTATTCATTTTCGGATTGTGTGGTCCGCAAATTGGAACGAAGCTCGAAGAAGTAAAAAGAAAAGGAGTGGATATAGTGATTGCATTAGATGTTTCAAACAGCATGAATGCAGAAGACATCCGACCTTCGCGACTCGAACGTGCTAAACAGGCCATCTATCATTTAGTTGACAAAATGGAGGGCGACAGAATCGGCCTGATCATTTTTGCAGGACAAGCTTACGTTCAATTGCCGATCACCACAGATTACGGTGCAGCAAAATTATTTTTACAAACGGTGAATTCTGATATTGTGCCTACACAGGGAACAGCTGTTGGAAGCGCTATTGACCTGGCTGTACAATCAATTGGTGATTCCATAGTTAAGAACACAGCAATTGTTGTAATAACAGATGGTGAAAATCATGAAGATGATGCAGTGGAAGCTGCAAAGGAAGCTGCAAAAAAAGGAATTATTGTTCATACAATCGGAATGGGCAGTCCTGATGGCTCCCCTATCCCGGTTTACCGCAATGGGGTACGATCCGGTTTTGTACAGGATGAAAGCGGGAACACAGTTGTGACAAAGTTAGATCCTGATTTGCTTCAACAGGTGGCAGATGCAGGAAAAGGAAAATTTGTAAGAGCTTCCAATAATGATGACGGGCTGGAGTTGGTTATGAAAGAAATTAATTCCATGGAGAAAAAAGAATTCGGTACAAAAATGTTTACTGACTATGAAGATCAATACCAGTATTTCATTGGTGCTGCACTGCTGTTATTATTGATTGAATTTACTATGTCGGAGAAAAAAAGTAAATTGCTGAAGCAGTTAAATTTGTTTGGAGTAAAGAAAAAAGCGGCTTAAAAAAGTTAAAGGCTAGAAAAAATGAGAAGCATTAAAATAAAAAAAACGTTTTTTGACTTTAGTTTATTAGTGCTGCTGCTTTATTCTTTTGGAGCAATTGCGCAATCTGAAAGGAAATTAGTGCGTGATGGAAATAAGCAATATGAATCAGGCAAATATTCTGATGCTGAAATTAATTACCGTAAGTCGCTTGACAAAAATAAAAATTCTTATACCGGAACGTATAACCTCGGAGATGCATTGTACCAACAAAAAAAGTTTGATGAAGCTGCTTCCCATTTCAACAATAGTTCAACTTTGACGAAAGATAAAAAATCATTGTCAAAAACATATCATAATTTAGGCAATGCTTTAATTGAATCTAAAAAATACGAAGAAAGTGTTCAGGCATATAAAAACGCTTTGAAATTAAATCCGGATGATAACGATACCCGCTACAATCTTGCTTATGCGCAATCCATGCTGAAACAACAACAGCAACAGCAGCAGCAGGATCAAAACAAAGATAACAAGGACAATAAAGATAATAAGGATAAAAAAAATCAGCAGCAAAAGCAGGATCAGGAAAAAGATAAAAAAGATCAGCAGCAACAGCAGCAGAAACAGGATCAGAAAGATCAGCAGGCAAAACAGCAAAAGCAGCAGCAGCAAAAAATTTCAAAAGAAGATGCCGAACGAATGTTGCAGGCTTTGAAGAATAATGAAAATGAACTCCAGAAAAAATTATCAAAGAAAGAAGGTGAAAAAGTCAGGATTGATAAACAATGGTAAGTTGGAAGATTGCATTAGAAGTTGGAAGTTGGAAATTGGTAATTGGTAATTGAAAAAAATGAAGAATTAAAGATTAAAAATGAAAAGCCGCTTGAAGGAACTTTTTATAATGCTTGCCGGAATTTTATTCCACTGCAATGTCTTTGCCCAATCTCTTTCAGCGACTATTGACCGGAACCCTGTTGCAGCCGGAGAACAATTCCAGGTTACTTTCAACCTGAATGCTTCCGGATCCAATTTCCAGGGTCCCGCCTTCTCTGATTTTTTTGTGCTTGCGGGTCCGAGTGTATCAACCAGCATGAACATAATTAACGGTAGCGTCAGCCAGTCTCAAAGCTATACATATTTCTTACAGGCAAAAACAGAGGGTACGTTTAAAATAGGCGCTGCTTACGTAAATTGTAATGGAAAGAAACTGGAGTCACCTCCATTTACTATAACAGTCGCAAAAGGGAATCCGAAACAGCAGGGACAACAACAAGGGCAGCAACAGCAGCAGCAGGGAAATGAAGAAAACGGAGGCCTAAGTGCAAATGATGTTTTTCTCAGAGCGAGTGTTGACAAAACAAATGTTTACAGGGGTGAAGGCATAGTAGTAACATATAAGCTTTATACGAAGGTGCAGCTTGTGAATTATGCGATCACAAAGGCTCCTTCATTAAATGGATTCTGGTCGCAGGATATACAGATGCCTGCACAATTAAATCTGAAATCGGAAACATTGAATGGTGTTCAATATGGAGTGGGCGAGATCAAGAAAGTTGTGTTATTTCCTCAGCAAAGCGGCACCCTTACGCTTGACCCGATGGAAGGCGAATGTATAGCGCGTGTTAAAACTAAATCGCAGCAATCAAACAACCCGTTTGATATGTTTAACGATCCGTTTTTTGGAAGAGGAGTGCGTGATGTAAAAACTGGAGTGAAAAGTGATGCTGTTAAAATTACTGTTAAAGAATTACCGGCTACTGCTCCCGCTTCATTCTCCGGGTCGGTTGGAAAATTCAATTTTGAAGCATCGCTTGATAAAAATAAAACCAAATCAAACGAACCTGTTACACTAAAAATAAAAATAAGCGGACGTGGGAACCTGAGCCTTATTGATCCTCCCAAAATAAATTTCCCTCCTGACATTGAAACGTATGATCCCAAAGTGGTGAATAATTTTATAACATCCGTTGCAGGCTCATCAGGAAATAAAATTTTCGAATATTTATTAATTCCGCGTCATGAAGGAAATTATAAAATTGATCCGGTACAGTTTTCTTATTTTGATTTGGAGAAGAAAAGCTATGTCTCTTCCTCTTCGTCCGCTTTCAACCTTGAAGTGGAGCGAGGCCGCGGTGACAATTCTGTTGCCACAAGCGGAGTGGGCAAAGTGGATGTACAAATTCTCGGAAAAGATATTCGCTTTATCAAAACCGGTAATATTATTTTTCTGAACGCTGACAAAGAATTTTATGGCTCTCCTTTGTTTTACCTGTTGCTAATTTCTCCCTTCATTCTTTTTGTTCTGTTGATCATTTTCAGGAAAAGAAAAGAAAAACGCGATAGTAATATTGTTTTGGTAAAAAGCAGCAAAGCCAATAAGCTGGCGAGAAAACGGCTTGTTATTGCAAAGAAATTGCTGAATGAAAAAAACAATGAAAAGTTTTATGATGAATCCTTTAAAGCCCTGTGGGGTTATACAGGCGATAAATTAGGCATCCCTCCTGCTGACCTTTCAAAAGAAACAGCAGCTAATGCATTGAAACAAAAAAATGTTTCTGATGAAACTATTGCTAAACTCACCAGCACCTTAGACTATTGTGAGTTCGCACGTTTTGCTTCTGCCACAGCAGGAGTCAGCCCCGAAAATATATATAATGATTCAGTTGCAATTATTACTAAACTTGAGGAGGAAATAAAATGAAGTCGGAAGTCGGAAGTCGGAAGTCGGAAGTTGGAAAGTTTATATATAGTATTTTATTGCTGGCGCTGATTTTTGTGACAACTTCAGCTTCTTTATTTGCTCAGACACCGCAGGCGACTTTTGAACTTGGAAACAAAGCTTACGTGGAAAAAAACTATGAGAAAGCAATTGGTTTCTTTGAAAGCCTCATTAAATCGGGCCAGGTTTCTGCCGAAGTGTATTATAACCTTGGAAACACTTATTACAAAGCAGGAAATTATGCTTCTGCAATTCTGAATTTTGAACGTGCAAAAAAATTAAAACCTTCTGACGGGGATATTGATTTCAACCTGCGTCTTGCCAACCTCAACACGATTGATAAAATTGAACCGGCCCCGCAGGTGTTCTATGTAAAATGGTGGAACGATTTTATGAACGGATATACCATTGAAAGCCATGCAAAAAAAGGATTGCAGTTTATATGGATAGCACTTTTTATTTCTCTCATTTTTGTATTTGTAAATATTTCTTCTGTTAAACGGATTTCTTTTTTTGTTACGGTCGTTCTGTTGTGCTGCGGGCTTTTTTCAATTTATCTTTCACAAAAACAACTTACCGAAATTCGTGATAATAAGTCTGCTATTATAGTTCCTGTTAGTATTTATGTAAAAGGATCGCCTGATGAAAACAGCATCAATCTTTTCATGCTTCATTCCGGAACCAAGGTTACTGTGATTGACGAGCTGCAGAACTGGAAACGCATCCGTATTGCTAATGGCAATGAGGGGTGGATTGCTGCCGGGACTATAGAGGTAATTTGATTTGTTG
Source organism: Bacteroidia bacterium (assembly GCA_039914625.1). Lineage (GTDB taxonomy): Bacteria > Bacteroidota > Bacteroidia > AKYH767-A > OLB10 > DATEMK01. The sequence continues at coordinate 11,875 of JBDSOU010000177.1, forward strand.
AGTTGATGATTTAATGAATTAATGAGTTTTTTTAATAGATCTCATTCAAATATTTTTTTTATTTAAATCATTAATTCAACAATTCTCAAACTCAATAACTGATATACAATGAAAATAGCCCTCCTCTCCGATACACATGGCTATATTGATGAAGCGATTTTAACCCACGTTTCACAAGCCGATGAAGTATGGCATGCCGGTGATTTCGGAACTATAGAAGTTTGTCAAAAACTTTCAGCACTCAAACCTTTAAGAGGAGTTTATGGCAATATTGACGGGCAGGACATCCGGAAAATTTACCCGCTGCATAATCGTTTTTTATGCGAAGGCTTTGATGTGTGGATCACACACATAGGAGGTTATCCCGGAAAGTATGACCCTAAAATAAGGGAGCTCATTCAACAAAACCCTCCCGACATTTTAATTTGCGGGCATTCGCATATCCTCAAAATAATGAAAGATGCAACCCGTAACAATCTTTTATTTATAAACCCCGGGGCGGCAGGCAAAGAAGGTTTTCACCGCGTGCGCACACTGATAAAATTAACACTGAAAGGAAAAATAATTTCTGATGTGCAGGTAGTGGAATTGGGGAAACGATAAAAATTAAGTGCTGCTTCCTATTAGCCATCTGTCGTGTCTCAAGAACGATCAAATGAAAGAAATCTTTTCCGGTTTGTGCGGGCACAAACCGGGGCGAAAAAATAAATAGACATCTTTCATAATTCAATCCATTTTTAACTTCATGACGAGCTTCGCTGACCTGACAGGATTTTGGCTTCAATAATGGTTTGATGATATTATAAGAAGTGTAATTAAATTTACACCAAGGCCTATCTCCCAATTAGTCAATACTTTTCTTTTTTTAATTTTCTTTGCTTTATTAATATACCCATTATAATAGTTAGTATTTTTCATTATTTCAACATTAGGATATTGCAAATTTTCTCTTATGGGTTTTGAAGATGAGCACGCAATTGCAGGAATTAATCCCGCAATAGGAGAAAACAAACTTATAATTAATGTTCCTGTTCCTGCTGCTTTATAACCTCTATAATATCTTGATGCATCCAGCTGACCTTTTGCAAATAGTTCATCGTTAGATAAATTTGATAAGAATGAAGTGTCTGTTTTTTGCAACTCATCCAATGTGTCATTATACGATAAAATTGAGGGGATTGCTTTACTTGTTTTTTCTCCTTCATTGAATAAATCCTGCATTGCCTTTTTATTTTTAATGCACGCTCCTAATTTGATTCCAAAATTTAAAGTTGGTACTACTAAAATTGTGTGTTTTTGCCCAAGGGGAATATTGCCTTCGTATCCGGGTGGTTCAGAATAATGACTAAGTGTATTTATATCTCTAAATTTTATTCTTCCACCTATTCCCCAGAATACTTGATGAAATAACTTTCCATCATTTATATCTTTTCCCCAAAGCCATTCTGCACCTATAACAAAAGTCTTTTCAGACCTCCTGTAAAAAACCGGTTTTGCATCATCATGCGAGAAAAAGTCAATAAATAATTCATCATCATAATACAGGTATTTAAAAAGGATTTCAGGCCCTCTGAATTTTAATTTGCCACCCTCGGATCTTACGGTTTCATAGTACAATCTTAATTGAGGACCATTGTAAGCACCGATCGGGAATTTATCATCATCAACTTCAATTTTGTCTGTACTGCCATCAGGATCATGATTCCACCATTTAAAAGCAATCATATATCCGGCACTTACTCCATACCTGCGATATTTCAAAGAATCTTTTTTTGTCAATTCATAAAATGCTGAAAAATCATTAAATGGCATTCCAAATACATTAACGGAAATAGTGCTGAATGAACTATTTTGTGATAATGTTTTTTCCGGGGTTAAAATTTCAGTAAGTAAAAAAATGCAACTCAATATAATTTGATTTTTATATTTCATGAGTTAAGATTAAATAACTCATTAGAGAATATTATGAATTGGTATCCCAATAAAATTGAATTCATTCCAACAAATTTAACATTTTGCCTCTGGTTGGTGTTCTTTCACCAACCAGTTGTTTCCCAACCAAATCTCCTTTTTAGAATCTCGGTTATTTTAATAAACAAAAGTAAATTTAATTCTCCTCTCATCCAAACAAAAGCAAAAAACCCCGCTCTCGGGTTCAATCATGCCTTATTATATAATGTAGGAGTCATTTCTACCCCGCATAAGCCGTTTTCCGCGTAGCAAATGTTCTCTGCTGTACTGCATAAGACGTCTGCAGTATAGCGGAAGGTCTTTACTACACTGTATAAGCCCTATGCAGTGCGCACTAACCCAAACTGGGTTTAAAACGGGTCGGGGTTTTTATTTCAATTTGATCCAAAAGCTTACAAAAAAAATGTAAAATTCGACCATTACCGGAAACAAACCGACCGTTACCGGAGAGTGACCGACCGTTACCGGAGATAGTCAGACTGCTACCGGAGACCGGCAGACTGTTACCGGAGACTGGCAGATCGTTACCGGAGACTGACCGTCACAGTATGAAACCTCTGCAAGATCAATAAGTTTCAAGCATTCTCAGCATTAGTATTAAGGAACTGAGACACCATCCACAAAGGGCAATTCATTAAGTTAAGGAAGTTCGACCGCGATGCGGTCGTATGTTTATAGGAAAATATTAGCTATAAACATGCGACTCCAAAGGAGTCGAACACAATTAATAGCTTAACTTAATGGACATTGCCCAAAGGATTCGGGATACTGGTCAAAAAGAAATATTGCGCCCTTCTTTTGTTTGGTTTTGTTTCAAATTTTACTTTTTCCTCGCAATCATCAACCCATCCCGTACAGGAAGCAAAATATTTTCCACCCGCTTATCTGTATGAACTTTTTCAGAATAGCTTACCAATGCTTTTGTTTCCTCATCCATTTCATTTTCGGGTTTCAGAACGTTTCCGCTCCAGAGCACGTTATCTGCAATAATATAGCCGCCTGTCCGCACCTTGTCAAAAACAAGATCGTAATATTTTGAATAATTTTCTTTATCGGCATCTATAAAAACTATATCATACGGACCTTCAATTCCGGGAATGATATTAACGGCATTGCCTATACGAGGTTTTATGATATTTTCAAAACCGGCTTTATGAAAATATTTTTTTATCATATCCTCCAGTTCTTCGTTAATATCAATGGTATGCAGCACACCTCCGGGTTCAAGCCCCTGTGCGAGGCAGATGGCAGAGTACCCTGTATAAGTTCCTATTTCAAGAATAATTTTCGGTCGGATCATTTTACTCAGCATCATGAGCAACTGACCTTGCAAGTGTCCCGAGAGCATACGCGGAGTGAGCATGTTTGCATACGTATCCCTGTTAAGCTCTTTTAAAACTTCAGATTCAGCCTGTGTATAAGATTCTGCATAAGCAGCAATTTCGGGAGATAGAAAATCCATATTTGATTTTAGATTTAAAGTTTAAAGTTTACGATTTACGATTTTCAGCTATTGTGTATTGTCTATTGTCCATTGTCCATTGTCAACTGCCGACTGTTTACTAATCTTTCACCCCCAGCCTGTTCAATCCGGCTTCAGCTTTTTGATCTATACTGTTCTGATAATCATGGTTGCGAAGCGAAAGACATTTACGATAGCTTTTTAATGCGTTAGTGGTATCAGCAACATTTTCGTAGAGCAACCCTAAATACAATGCTGAATTTGCGGCAAAGTACCACTGTTTTGTTTCGCCAAATTTAATAGTTCGTTCGTAATAATCAATGGCTTTTTCTTTTTGCCCCTGCCTGTCATAAACACGGGCAAGACGGTAAATAACTTCTAATTGATCTTTATAATTTGGAAAATAACTCATGTTCTTGCCCGCGATTTCTGATACGGCACGTTCATAATATCCGCCATCAAATAAGAGCCGTGCACGCAGCAAATAAATATTGGGCAATACTTTGGTGTCAGCTTCTTTAGTTGCCTGCTTATCTTCATCAGTAAATTCATTTCCGCTTTTTTTCACTAACACCATTTCCCGGTAATAACCTGCGGTATCCCCGCTCAGCAACTTCACCCATGCAAGCTTTTGACGGGAAGCTTTCACAAAACTATTTCCTCTAAAATGACGGAGGTAATAATTAAAATTGTTTTCAGCAGCAAAATCCAGCTTGTTCAGATTTGCCGAGCCAAGCATATATTCGAGATAGTATAAAGGAAATTGCTGCCTGCCTGTATCACGTTTTGAAAGCAGCTCAATGGTTTTTTCATTGTTGCCATTATAAAGATAAATACTGTTGAGAGCAAATAATTCCAGAGTGCCCGGGTGTTGGTTTTCAATTTTTTTTGCAAGCTCCATTGCTGAATTGCCATTTTTCAATAAATGAAATTCAAAAAACATTAGCACAATCAGTGCCTCATTGTGCATATAAGAATAGTCAGGATTTTTTTCGGAGTTATCGAGCAGGTCCCTGAGTTCACCTATCCCCTTGGGAATGGTTCCGTGAAATCCTAAAATTCCTGTAAGCCATTTATAATTAGAAGGCACTGCCCCTATCAATGCATGTAGCAGACCCAAACATTTTTTATTCGGAACAAATCCAGGAAACTTTTTTTCATTTTCCTCAATAAGCTTATACCCTTTGTGAAATTCGTAAGCTGCCGTTACATATTCCGAGAACTTAAGTTTTACAATTGCAGTCTGCAGGTTTATTTCTGCCTGCGATAAAAGAAAATAAGGAGAATTTTTATCATCCTTTTCAATCATTTCCAAACGTTCTGAACGTTTATTTTTCAGGTGATCAAAATCTTTTTGCTCTTCGGAAATAAAAGCCGTAAGAAAATCAATGTAACTTTCAATGTATTCAGGAATTAAATTTTTCGGGTTCGATTTTCTTTCTGCTGAAAGATTTTTCCGGGCGTTTTCAAAATTTAATTGAATAACTTCATTGTATGCTTTAACACAGTTGGGGGAGAAAAGAAATTCAGCATGTGATGAAAAAGAAAAAAAGAAAAATATGATAAACGTGATGAAGGTTCTTTTCATTTAATGGGTACGGCTATTTTTCAAAGGTCAAAAAAAAAGGACTTCTTTTCAGAAATCCTTTTTAAAATTTTTAAACCGCTTTATTTTAATAAATCAAGCAAATGACTGTCAACAAGGATACGTCCGCAATGTTCGCAAACAATTACTTTTTTGCGCTGCCTGATGTCTAACTGGCGCTGCGGAGGAATTTTATTAAAGCATCCGCCACACGCATCACGTTCAATAGTAACTACTGCAAGTCCGTTGATAGCATTGGCGCGAACTTTTTTATAGGCAGTAAGCAATCGTTCTTCAATAATTGAGGAAGCTTTCCCGGAGTTTTTCACAAGATGCGCTTCTTCCTTTTCAGTTTCAGCAATGATATTATCCAGTTCGCCCTTCTTATTTTTCAGATCGTTAACGCGTTCATCCAATGTTTGCTTTGATGCTTCAATGATGGTAACTTTAGCATTGTATTCGGCCGTATATTCCTTAATTCTTTTTTCGGACAATTGAGATTCCAACTGCTGGTATTCTATTTCCTTATTCAGGGATTCAAACTCACGGTTATTCTTCACATTATTTTGCTGTGTTGCATACTTTTTCAGCATGGAACCGGCATCTTTAATAGATTGCTTTTTGCCTGAAATCTGTTCCTGTAACTGTCTTGATTCTTCAATGTAATTATTGATACGGGTTTGTAGACCAAGAACTTCATCTTCAAGGTCAGCAACTTCCATTGGTAACTCTCCCCGGATAACGCGGATTTTATCAATTTGCGAATCAATTTGCTGAAGCTGGTACAATGCAAGCAGCTTTTGTTCTATGCTCGCTTCGCCTTTTTCAGGAGTAAATATCTTTAATTCAAAATTCAACTTCGGAATTTCAGTATAATCCGAAGTTTTGTGAACGGGGGCTGCTGCTGCTTTTTCAGCAATTTTCTTCAATGTTCTTTTAGAAGGCGCTTTTACTGGAGTCATATTTTTAAGTATGGGTTTTGTATTTTTTTCAATGCTTTTAAAAATAAGAAACAGGATTTGTGACCGTTTCCGCAAAATGGAGTGCAAAAGTAGGGAATTTTTCTTTAATCAGGTTATAAAAAATATCTTTGGTAAACTGCTCACTTTCATAATGGCCGATGTCGGCAATTACAATTTTATCATCTGCATCAAAAAACTGGTGATACTTAAAATCGGCTGATACAAAGAACTGCGCACCCTGCCTGATGGCATCGTTTAAAAGAAAGCTTCCTGCTCCTCCACATACAGCAGCTTTTCTCACTTTTTTGCCCCGCAATCTGGTATGCCGTATGCAACCTGCATTCATGCTTTGCTTTATCATTGAAAGAAAATCTTTTTCATCCATTTCATTCTCAAGATCACCGATCATTCCCGAACCAATATGCTGATACGTGTTGTCAAGCGGGTAAATATCGTAAGCAACTTCCTCGTAGGGATGTGATGCAATCAATGCCATGATAATTTGTGATTGATGAATTGCTTCAAAAACGGTTTCAATTCTTATCTCCTTTTCATTATGCCGTTCACCAATTTTTCCAACGAAAGGATCCGCACCTATTCCAGCGCGAAAAGTTCCTGTTCCTTCAGCATTAAAGCTGCACTCATCATAATTTCCGATCGTTCCCGCACCGGCAGAAAAAATTGCCGCCCGGACTTTTTCAAGATGACCTCCGGGGATAAAAGTAACAAGCTTTCTTAGTAAAGATTTTTTAGGAGCAAGTATTTTACAATTTATTAAACCAAGCTGATCGCAAATTTTTTTATTAACCCCGTGCGCAACATTGTCCAGGTTAGTATGGGCAGCATAAATTGCAATGTTATTTTGAATTGCTTTTATAACAGTCCGTTCCACATAATTTGACCCGGTAATTTTTTTTAATCCTGAAAAAATAATCGGATGATGTGCTAAAACAACATTGCATTTTTTGCGAATGGCCTCTTCAATAATTTCTTCCGTACTGTCAAGTGAAATTAAAACTCCCGTTACTTCCGCGCCAGCATCACCTGTTATTAACCCTGCATTGTCATAGCTTTCCTGGTATGAGGTTGGAGCAAATTTTTCAATAACATTTATGATTTCTTCAATTTTCATACGATGATCTTATTATTCTTCAATGATAATAAAAAAAGCAATATGTACATTTGTCGGGAGCGAAAATGAAAAAAGTTCCACGTTCGAGGTTTCAAGTTTACGATGCTAACACTGAACCTTGAAGTTTGAACACAAATCAAAAATCCTAAATCGTAAATTTCAAATCCTAAACCATCTCGTGTACTTGAGAAAACTGCTTTTTCCTTTTTCATGGCTTTATGGAATTTTTACCGGGGCAAGAAATCTTTTTTATGACAGAGAAATTATTGCTTCTGAAAAATTTGACATACCGGTAATTTGTGTAGGAAACCTGAGTACCGGTGGAACGGGCAAAACTCCGCATGTGGAATATATCATCCGGCTGTTGAAAAATAATTTTATTGTTGCAACACTTAGCCGCGGGTATGGAAGAAATTCAAAAGGGTTTATGGTTTCAAAACCTAATATGACCAGCGAAGTTTTAGGAGATGAACCTGCGCAGTATGCATTGAAATTTCCTGAAGCAATTGTTGCGGTTGGCGAAGACAGGGTGGCTGCAATTAAAAATCTTATATCTGAATTCCCAGGGATGGAGGTGATACTGATGGACGATGGATTCCAGCACCGCGCAGTTAAACCGGGCTTATCAATTTTGCTGACGGATTATTCAAATTTATTTACAAATGATTTTTTACTTCCGGCAGGAAATCTTCGTGAACATAAAAACGGGTATAAGCGTGCAGAATTAATTATTGTCACCAAATGCCCTGCATTAACTGCAATTGAAAAACAAAAAATCGTGCATGAAATTTCGCCTTTGCAGTCACAGCAGATTTTATTTTCTCATTTCGCATACGATGATTTGATTCCTTTTTCTTCTGAAAATAAAAAACAGGACGTATCGCACTTAAAAGATTTTTATGTGTTGCTTCTTACCGGAATTGCAAACCCTCAAAGCATGATTGATTTTTTAAAAGGACAAGGTTGCGAAGTGCATCCTCTTAAATTTCCCGATCATTATCATTATTCAAAAAACGATCTTATGACCGTGAAAGAAAAATTTGATAATATTGTCGCTCAGAAAAAAATAATTATCACCACAGAAAAAGATTTTGTGAGATTAAAAAAAGAAAACCTTAAAGAAATAATTCATTCTTTACCCTTTTATTATCTTCCTGTCAAAGTTGAATTTGATGCGCATGATAAAAAAACAATTGACGAAAAAATTTTAAATTATGTTGGAAAAAATTAAAGAGACTGCAGACTTCATCTCCGGAAAAACAAATTTTAAACCTGAAGTTGGAATCATACTCGGAAGCGGATTGGGAGGCTTGGTAAATAAAATCAATGTTGCTCATTCACTATCCTATTCTGAAATAAAAAATTTCCCTGTGTCCACTGTTCAGGGGCATGGAAGTAAATTAATTTTTGGAATGCTGAATGGAAAAAAAATAGTTGCCATGCAGGGAAGGTTTCATTTTTATGAAGGTTACTCCATGCAGGATATTACATTCCCTGTCCGTGTTATGAAACAATTGGGAATTGAAAAACTTATTTTGTCGAATGCCAGCGGTGGGATGAATAATAATTTTAAAGTAGGTGATTTAATGATCATTGATGACCATATTAATTTAATGGGATCCAACCCGCTGATAGGAAGAAATATTGATGAGCTCGGCCCGCGTTTTCCTGATATGAGCGAACCGTATGATAAGATAATGATAAAGCAGGCTAAAGAAATTGCAGCTAAAAATAATTTCAGGTGCCATGTTGGTGTATATGCAGCCGTTACAGGTCCCACGTATGAAACACGCGCGGAATATAAATACATTCACACCATTGGCGCTGATGCTGTGGGCATGTCAACCGTTCCTGAAGCAATTGTTGCACGTCACATGAATCTTCCTTGTTTTGCCATTTCAATAATAACGGATATGGGCGGAAGTGATACACCTGAAATTATTACACATGATGAAGTTCTGAAAGTTGCTTCAGCAGCAGAAGAAAAAATGACCCGGCTTATAAGTGAACTTATTGCGAAATGAATTATCCCCGTAACTGAAATACTCAGAAATATCACTGAATATTAATCCCGAAATCTTTCAAAACACAAACCGGAAGCTGAAAGCTCCGTCCCAATAACCATAAACACCATCATGAAAATCAATAAATGGTTTTATGTCAAGCCCGATATTTATGGGTGCGTTATTGAATTTATAATCCAGACCTAAAATAAAATCAAGGCCCAGCGCAACGCTGTTTTCGCCTTCTTCCACAACATAATAATGTCCATGATCTTTGTAGCTGCGATAATACCCGTTATACCCGAAAAAACCGAGATGCGCACCACCGCCATAAAACCATTGTAATCCCTTGGCATTATTAATAGGGAGGTGACGCTCATACAAGCCTGTTAAAATTAAGCTTTTGTGACTGAAACCAAGAATACCTTCCAAAGCGGAATTGGAATTTACAAAATGTTTTAATGTAATTCCGCTTGTAGCCCCGCCAAGGCGAATTCCAATTCCGGTATTGTAATTCTGGGCGCTTGAGAGCGTGTAGGCAAAAATTAGTACTGCAGAAATAATAAGTTTTTTTGATAATTTCATAATATGTTTTGTTTTATTAAGATTATACGCCAAATAACCATTGCAGTTACATAAGAGATTAATTAAACTTAAAATAGGGAAGAATGTTCTCAATTTTTTCAAAAAACGAATTAATATCTTTGTCCAAAATCGCAATGGGGCATTAGCTCAGCTGGCTAGAGCGTTTGCATGGCATGCAAGAGGTCATCGGTTCGACTCCGATATGCTCCACAGAGGTAAAATCCTGCTTATCGCAGGATTTTATATTTTGACGAGGGACGTAAAAGGGACATAATATTACCATTTTAGGGGTATTCCTTTTAAGAGCATTTCCAAATATTAAAAATGTAGAAGACTTAATCGAATTTTATACTTTTACTTCTTAATTTATCAGCTCACGCTGGTGCTGTTCAAAGCTCAAACGTAACAATCAGCGGTGCGTGAGATTGAGTGAAAAACAATAAATGAATTAACTAAAAATAAAAAAACATCATCACAGTTACATTTTACAGTCACATAAGTGGTTACTTGACTGAATTAAATATCAGCGAAGGCGAATATGTTTTCACCGGCACAGCGCTTTTCAGAATTGCGGAACAATCTTCCGTTTGGGTTGACGCAGAAATATATCAGAATGAAATTTCATATCTGATTCAAACTCCCGAAATCGTAATTCAGTGTACTTCACTTCCAAACCAAACATTTACCGGACAAATTACCCAGAACGCTCGGCAATGGATGAAAACAAAAAAGCTGCTGCCGTACGAATCATGGTAAAGAACCTAAACGGAAAAAACAAATTAGGTATGATGCCAACTGTTTCAATAAATAAAAATCAAAAGAAAACGCTTGTCATTCCTAAATCTGCTATCGTGCTTGGTAAAATGAATTCCGTTTGGATTGAAATTGCTCCCGGAATGTTTGAAAACAGGACGATTGAAACCGGCATAGAAAATAAAACGGAAGAGGAAATTTTGAAAAGTATTAATAAAGGCGATAGAGTTGTTTCTTACGGGGGCTACCTGCTTAACAGCGCATACATTTTAAAGAACGGAGCCAAATCAATGCCGGGAATGAAAATGTAAAATCGTAAAAAAATAAAATAATTCAAAAATCAATGTGGTGCTGCATATTATTCGGTCACAAGTGGACGTATAAAGATTACGCAAACATGATTCTTCCTGCAACCGAAAAAAGAGATTACAAAAAATCCCGGAGATGTAAGCGGTGACAAAAGAAAAGTTTTAACCCAAACAGGCAATTGGGAGGAACGAAAATCCGCACCCCTTTTAAACCAAAATAAATTTTATTTCTTTGGACGCTCCCACAATGTCGCGAAAAATTGGATAAAGTCCAAACTTTCCTGCCAACAACCTAAAGGCAAAGTCAAAGGAGTGCAATTACCAACCGTTTATTGCTTCGTAACAAAATCTCCGCGCTGTTTTGTATTTTGTCAGAGCCAAATTCAAACTAACTACCCAACAAATCTGATAAAGGAACGTCTTTAAAGCGCGTGCATGGTAAAATTTTACAACATACTTAATGAAAAAGATTTAGTTGAACAGTGTGTGCGACATAACAGTAATGCCCAAACTGTTTTATATAATAAATACCTTCAAAAGATGATGGCAATTTGTTTAAGATACTTAAAAAGCGAAGAGGATGCATCGGAGGTTCTTAATAATGCTTTTCTTAAGGTGTTCTCAAAAATAAAACAGTACAAATCAGAAGGCAGTTTGGAAGGATGGATAAAAAGAATTGTCATCAATTCTTCCTTAGACTTTATCAGGAGCAACAAGGAATATAAGAACATATTTATTCTCACCAATGAATTTCCATCGTATGGTTCACCGGATGAAACAGACCATGCTGCTGATGATTTTTCGGTTGCCGCTTTGCATTTGTCACAGGAAGAAGTATTTGAGATGGTAGGAGAATTGCCTCCGGCTACACGAGTTGTTTTTAACCTCTATGTGATTGATGACTTTGCGCATAAGGAAATTGCACAACAGTTAAATCTAAGTGTAGGAACTTCCACATGGCATTTATCCAATGCCAGAAAACTTATGAAAGAAAAAATTAATCAGGCAGTTTTAAAAAAAAATAAGAATTTCAGCTATGGAACCAAAGCAGAATAACCTCGATAAATTTGTCAGAGACAATCTTTCTGATTTCACGCTTTCTGAAAATAGAGTAAACAGGGAATTATTGAACCATTTACTTAACGAGAAGGTAAGAAAAAAGAAAAACAGAAAACTGATTCTTTTCTTCTTCTCATTCTTTATTATTCTCTCTACAGGATTATTTATATTTCTTCCTTCAAAACAAAACAAAGAAAAAGAAATTGCTGCATCTGCGAACTCCAATAGCACTACAAAATCTCCATCTGCTTTCCAATCATCAGAAAATAAAAACAGTCAACCTGCAATCAGCAATCAATCAGAGAAAAACGAAAATGATAAAATCAATGAAAATAATAATCAATCAACCAGTCATTCAACTACCCCTTCGCGTAGCGAAGAAACAAAAACAAAACAAAATTCAACACCTTCTGTAATTAAACATTCTGTTGCAACAAGCAATACAAAAACAGTCCAGGCAATAAATACTAATCCTCAAATTAATTTTGCTCAACAATCAAATATAGCAGGTCACGATTCAGATAAAACCGTTTTATTGGAAACAGAAATTTCAAAATCAGTATTCACTGATTTACCAATTACAAAAAGCAATGATTCAATTCCTGTAAATACAACCACACAGGAAACGGCAAACGAAAATTCAATTTCTCCTGATTCCATTAATACAAAAACAACTTATGATTCATTGATTGTAACTTTAAAAAATAGTTCAACAGTTGATTCAGCAACCCAAAAAATAGTTCCTGTAAATGCTAAATTTTTGCATTATAATTTCTATGCAGGAGTAAATTTTTACAGCACAGGCAACGCAATATCTTCAAATCAGGAACATATTTCACCGCTTGCCGGTTTCGAGTTTCTACATTCTTTCTCTTCGCATTTCAACGTTGGTTTAGGAGGTTTATATTCATTGCAGGGCGGGTATCATTTGGCTGACACAACTTCACAGGAATCTTATTTCTTAGACCATAACAGCGAGCAGCGAATTCAAATTCAACGGCAAACTATTCAAATTCGTAAATTGCACAAACTTTATTTTCCGTTAACCATTTATTACGCCATCGGTACCAAACACACCCTTTCAGCAGGAGTACAATGGTCATACTTAGTGAACACAATTGGCGACTTCACCCAAACAAATACTGCATCAGGCATTACCATAACCAATTCAAATAAAAATAATGTTATAGGATACATGGACGGAATCAAGTCCACCAATGTTTCTGTTTCGTTAGGTTACAAATTTTCTTTGTCTGAAAAATTTGATTGGACTATTCGCGTCACACGCGAATTGTCTGATACATACATCAACGAATATTTCTCTGGAATAGAATCAAAACCATCATTCTCCTTTCAAACTTTCTTAATTGTAAAATTCTGACACCATGAAAAACAGTTTTATAAACATAATAAAATGCTTGCTTGTAATAGTTGCGTTTTGTTTTTTCTTCTCCTGCAAGAAAGAACATTTGTCGCCTGATATAACTGTGCCTCCCATCCCTCCTCCCGATAGTACAACTGTGCCTTATGTTTACATCACAGCTTTTATAGATAATGATTCAGTTTATTTTGCCGGAGGTTTAAATTCTTATGAAGGTGCAACATCTGTGTTTGATACACTAACCCATCGCACATTTAATTTCACAATGAAAAACCAGCAAAATCCCTCTTACTCTTATTTTCAGATTTCAATAAATAATTACCAGGATAGTTTAGGTATTCTCCAAAACGATTTAGACAGCAGTATTTTTACAGGCGCACGCGGGTATCAACTTTTATTCCATCCATTTGCCCCCAT
>JBDSOU010000156.1:0-4789 GCA_039914625.1 Bacteroidia bacterium
GCATCTCTGATCCCCATATATAATGTGTACTGCCCCGGTAATAATGGCACTGTAAAAAATGTGCATTTAATTATGTTTTTCCCTTTAGTAAGACTATTGGTTCTGTACCCGTCAATTAATCCGGAGGCATTTGCCACAGGTCCTTTAGCTGATTTAATGGCAATCCAAATATAAGGTTTTTCAAAATCATTTATAGAATTCAATTCAACCTCCACTTCAATGTTTCCTCCAAATTTAAAATTATTCTCGGCAGTTCCATTTGAATCTCTCAAGGTTACTTTTTCAATAATCACCATTTCATTGCTGTTATTCTTAGCGACAATAAATTCACCAACTCCCGAGAGACTTCCGCTTAAATAAATACCGGTAACTTTTTCTGTATCTCCAATACCTTCTATTGTTCCGCTATTTAATAAAATAGCATTATTGCAAAGAGAATTTATTGCTCCTAAATTATGACTTACAAACAGCACTGTTCTGCCATCATTCTTACTTACTTCCTTTATTTTCTCGAGACATTTTTTTTGAAACTCCGCATCTCCCACCGACAGCACCTCGTCAATAATAAGAATTTCAGGTTCAAGATGAGCTGCAACTGAAAACGCAAGCCGCACATACATCCCTGATGAATATCTTTTTACAGGAGTATCAATAAATTTTTCCACTCCCGAAAATTCCACAATTTCATCAAACTTACTTATGATTTCAGCTTTTTTCATACCTAATATTGTACCGTTCATAAAAACATTTTCCCTTCCGGTAAGTTCAGGATGAAATCCTGTTCCTACTTCCAGCAGACTTCCTACTCTGCCTTTGATGCGAATTTCTCCGGTAGTTGGTTGTGTAATTCGTGAAATAATTTTCAGCAACGTAGATTTTCCGGCACCATTTCTTCCAACAATTCCAACAGTATCCCCACGCTTAATTTCAAAATTCACATCTTTAAGTGCCCAAAGATTTTGACTTTCGTTAGTATTATGTTCTTTTTTTTCAATGCTGACTTTTACAATTGGATCTTGCTTTCCAAGCTTTCGATACCACCAGCGTTTGACATCCTGTGCAAAAGTGCCGCTGTTAATTACCCCAAGCCGGTAAAGTTTGCTGATATTTTCTGCCCGTATTACTGTTTCAGATCCCATGCTTATACTGTGTCAATAAAATTTTTCTCAACACGGTTAAATATTATTATACCTGAAAATAAGAGTATAATTGAAAATAGAAAGCTGTATAAAAGATTCATTCCATTGAAAGAGCCTGCTCCTAAAAAAGCATATCGAAATGTTTCAATTACAGATGTCATGGGATTTGCGTATGCAATCCATTTTAAATGTTGGGGCCAAATGGAAAGAGGAAATAATATTGGCGAACCATACATGATCAGTTGTAAAATAAAACCGGTGAGGTTACCTATATCGCGATAACGCGTGGTCATGGCGGAAATGATTATTCCCATTCCCATTCCAAGGTTTGCCATCACAAATAATAAGAAAGGGATAAGTAACAAAAAAATGTTAGGGTGAATGGCTTTATTTTCAGCGAAAAATAAATAATAAAATAGAACTATGATTACTATAATCATCTGGGAAAAAAATTTCCACAGGCTGGAGATGATCACAGCAACTGGTACTGATAATCTGGGAAAATATACTTTACCGAAAAGTGCTGCGTTGACTACAAAAACATTTGAAGTTCTGGACGCACATTCTGCAAAATAACCCCACGGCAAAAGCCCGGTAAGATAAAACAACACTGCCGGAACACTATCCGTGGAAATTTTTGCAATAACAGAAAATACAAAGGTATAAATGAGTGAGCTGAGTACAGGTTGAATAAAATGCCAGGCCGGTCCTAAAATATTTTGTTTGAATGTTGAACTGTATTCACGTTTAATGAAAAGAGAAATCATGTCACGAAATTCCCACAGCTCTGCAAAACCAAGATTAAATCCACCGGAGCGCGCTTTAATAATATTTGTCCACTGCTCTTTTTCTCTAATCATTTGAATTATTCAAGAATACCAAATAAAAAAACCAAAGCACAAAAGTACTTCAATGAATTATTTTATCAATTAAAAAATTTACTTGGCGTAATTCACACTTCTGGTCTCTCTTATCACAGTCACTTTTACCTGGCCGGGATAGGTCATTTCAGTTTGAATTTTCTGGGCAATTTCAAATGACATGGTTTCCGCCTGCTTGTCATCAATCTTTTCACTCTCTACAATTACACGGAGTTCACGTCCCGCCTGGATGGCAAAAGATTTTTCAACACCTTTATATGCCATTGCCAAAGCTTCAAGATCCTTCAATCGTTTGATATATTGCTCCACTACTTCACGTCTTGCTCCGGGACGCGCGCCTGAAATGGCATCACATACCTGCACAATCGGTGAAATCAAACTGGTCATTTCAACTTCATCATGATGCGCACCTATCGCATTACATACCTCTGGGTTTTCTTTAAACTTTTCTGCGAGCTTCATTCCAAGAATTGCATGTGGCAATTCCGGTTCATCATCAGGAACTTTTCCAATATCATGAAGCAAGCCTGCACGTTTGGCAAGTTTTACATTCAAACCAAGTTCTGTAGCCATAATTGCACAAAGATTTGCCACTTCGCGTGAATGCTGTAAAAGATTTTGTCCGTATGAAGAACGGTATTTCATTCTTCCGACCATGCGGATTAATTCAGGTGCCAGCCCGTGAATTCCGAGATCAATCGTTGTACGTTTTCCTGTTTCAATAATTTCATCTTCAATTTGTCTTTTAACTTTTGCGACAACTTCCTCAATACGTGCAGGGTGAATGCGGCCGTCTGAAACGAGCTGATGCAACGCCAATCGCGCAAGTTCCCTTCTCACAGGATCGAAACCGGAAAGAATAATAGCTTCGGGTGTATCGTCCACAATAATTTCAATTCCTGTTGCAGCTTCCAATGCGCGGATGTTTCTCCCTTCTCTCCCGATGATACGTCCTTTCACATCATCGTTTTCGATATTAAAAATCGAAACGGAATTTTCAATGGCGTGTTCAGTTGCCACGCGCTGTATAGTTTGAATTACAACGCGCTTTGCATCTTTATTTGCAGTGAGCTTTGCTTCTTCCATAATGTCTTTGATATAAGACTGCGCATCCGTTTTTGCTTCTGCTTTCAATGCTTCCACCAACTGGGCTTTTGCATCTTCTGCTGACATTCCCGAAATTTTTTCAAGAGCATCCACCTGTCGCTGATGCGCTTTATCCAATTCTTCTTTTCTTTTGCTTAGAATCTGCAGTTGCGTATTAAGATTCTGTTGAATGGCTTCTGTTTCGGTTTGCTTGCGCTGCAGTTGCTCCATTTTTTGAGATGCCGATGCTTCTTTTTGTTTTGTGCGATTCTCAGAAGCAATGATGTTTTTATCCTTTTCGGAAATTAATCTTTCATGCTCCGATTTCAATTGATAAAAACGTTCTTTGGCTTTCATCTCTTTATCTTTCATCATCACTTCGGCTTTTGATTCTGCTTCTTTGATAATTAACTGCGCTTTAATTTCGGCTGCCTGCTCTTTTATTTTATTTGTTTTATGAGTAAAAAGCCATATAAGCAGCCCTCCAACAACAAAAGAAACTACTGCTGTGATTACGATTATTATTATTGTATTGGTGTCCATTTTTATTTTCGATGTAAGATTTGAGATGTACGATTTTAGATTTTAGCTTGACGATTCACAATTCACGGTTCAAGATTCACAATTTATAATTTACAAAAAACTAAATACGATTCACAATTGTTTTTATACTTGATACTTCTTCAAAAAGAAAACCCGCAATAAATTCTGAAGTTTAAACCCCAATTGATATGGGTGGAGATGCCGGATTTTTCTTACTTCCTCTGTCCTGATTTCTCAGAATCTTCCCAGACTTAGCCCGGGGTAATTGAGGCCTGTATTACGAGCCCTTAAGCTTAACTCTCCAATCGTTTTATAATGTTGAGTTTAAAACGTGATCAGAATTTATGCGGGTTTTCTTTGATCCTCCGCCACAGGCAGAGAAAAAATTCCCTTTACTTCAATGAACGAAATGTCTTAAATTAAATCGAATTCAGGTAATCATCTAGCATTTGCTCAATTTCAATTGTCTTGTTCTGCTGGTCTTCCGTCATTTCCGCTTTCCGGTTTTTGGCTGAAGATGCTTCATTAGCAAATTGCAGTGCACACATGGCAAGTAAATCCTGGGGATCAGTTACAGCATAGCTCTGTTCATATTCTTTGATCCTTTCGTTGATCAACTTGGAGGATTTACGAATGCCTTCCTCTTCCGCTCTTGAAATGCGAAGCGGGTAGTGGCGGTTTGCAATTGTTACTTTTATGGATAATTTGTCTTCCATCTTTTATTTATGAAGCAGGGCAAGGCATTTATCTATTTCCCTGATGTACTCGTTGATTTTAAGCTTCATGTCGCGGGTATTCTGATCTGACCCGTTTCCATTGATAGCCTGACTTAATTTAATGACTTTATTTTTATCTTCTAATTCTCTTATTTTATTTTTTTGTTCTTCGGTCTTCAGCTGCAATTCGTGATTGTACAGCTTCAGGTTTTTATTTTCACGTGTCAGTTGCAAGTGCGAATTTATTAATTTTTCAACCTTTATTTTTAATTCTTCAAGATTCACTTCAACTGCAATCATTAGTTTATTGATTATGATTTAATGGCAAATGTAAATTTACAAAATGATTTAAGCAAGCCTTTGTTGAAAAATTATTAACCGATGGTGTTTATAACTCGTAAAATTTTATTTCTTCACAGCATGA
>JBDSOU010000210.1:0-12726 GCA_039914625.1 Bacteroidia bacterium
AACAACTCAAAGATCATCTCATGTGGCTATCTTGTGGATTGTGGAACTTCCATCTCAAAGTAGCATGATAAAACAGATAACAGAATTTTTATACTATTAAAAATTATTTCGCAACAACTCTATTATATAAACCTCCTCCTCCCGCATTATTAACGCTTCCTGCATTTAATCCGACAAAACTATTTGTCGCATCATCTGAATGAATCCACATCAGGTCAGTGCCTGCATTGTTGCGGAGTTTTATGAGAGGGTTTGTGTTGCTTTGGATGGTGCCCGCATCAATCATAAGTTGCGATATGTCAGCATTTCCTTTTACATGCAGCTTGCCAACAGGTACTTCAGTTCCAATACCTATTTTTCCCCCGGCAGTAACTGTTAAACGCACATTATTTTTTGTGCGGATTTTAAAATTTACATTATCGGTGGTGCCGATAAAATTAGTTCCTGAATTTGTTCCGGCATTACCCGTAAGCGACCAGGATTGCGCATTTGATTTTGTTCCTGCAATGAAGAGGAATGAAGTTAGAGCAAATAAGATTTGGATTTTCATAGTATATAATTTTATAATTTAATAGTATCAAAAAATGCCCAAAGCGTTGGCTACAGGCAAATATAGAGGTTTTTATGAAATGTTAAAATTTTAATAAAAATATCACCAGGGGTGATGCTTGCTTTAAAAGCAAGCATAATATATTTTTCAAATCCGCTTAAATAATTCTGCTGGTTTTGAAGCCTTACTATTCTTCTTCTTCTTCCTCTTCGGCACTCTGCTTAAAATTAAACATAGTGCTCATAAGGTCTTTAAACTTTACACCGCGTTCGAGTTGTTTTTTACTGATCTGCGAAAATTCGGAGAGTCCGTGCAAAACAAATTCAGAGAGCAACAGTTGTTCCTGCTTACTTGCTTTGGGAGAATATTTTTTAACAATTTCATTGAGCATAGAAAGAGCGCGAAGCTGCTTTTCGTATTCCCTGTCAGAAACATGATGCAGCAAATCCAGTTCATTGCCATCGGAAAACCAGCTAACAATTTCTTTATAAGGATTTACCTGCTTTGTTTTTTTTATTTTTTCGGGATCAGGAAATTTTTCGAGAAACTCTTTTCTGATTGCTTTTCCCAACAGCGTGTGGGCTACTGCTGTGATACCTTCTAATTCTCCTTCGTAAACCAACTCCACCTTACCGGTGATGGAGGGAATGATACCATATAAATCAGCAATGCGGGCACTGGTCTTTTCTTCCCCGTTAATCATCATCCTGCGTTCGCAAACGCTGTAGAGATTTTCTAATGCTGAAATGGTGAGTCGTGCGCTTACCCCGCTTTTCTGATCAATGTATTCGCTGGCGCGCGCTTCAAAAGCGATCAACTCAATCAACTTTAAAATAAGCGGATCAACTGAAATTTTTTCTTTCTGCGCTTTTGGCATTTTTGCTTCCTGCAAAGTAATCTCACCCGCAGTTTCAATTGTCTTTGGATAATGAGTTAAAATCTGGCTGCCGATTCGATCTTTCAATGGAGTAACAATAGAACCGCGATTCGTATAGTCTTCGGGATTTGCTGTAAACACAAATTGAATATCCAATGGCAACCTTAATTTGAATCCTCGAATCTGAATATCGCCTTCTTGCAAAATATTAAATAAAGCAACCTGTATTCTCGCCTGCAAATCGGGAAGCTCGTTGATGACAAATATATTTCTGTTCGATCTCGGAATTAATCCATAGTGAATCACGCGCTCATCTGCATAAGTCAGTTTCATTGCAGCAGCTTTAATAGGATCCACATCGCCAATGAGATCAGCTACTGAAACATCAGGTGTTGCAAGTTTTTCGGCATACCGTTCGGAACGATGTATCCATTCAACTGGAGTGTTGTCATCATGTGTTGCAATTAATTCTATTGCATAACGTGTGAGCGGATTGAACGGATCATCATTCAACTCTGAACCTTTTACTATTGGAATGTATTCATCAAGGAGATTGGTCATTAACCGTGCAATGCGGGTTTTTGCCTGTCCTCTTAGTCCGAGTAAAATAATGTTGTGACGTGAAAGTATAGCGGTTTGCAATTGTGGAATTACAGTGTCGTCAAATCCTTTTATTTCAGAAAAAATATTTTCTTTATTGGTTAATGCGCGGATCAGGTTTTCGCGCATTTCTTCTTTGATGGAACGGGGGCTGTAGTCGCTTTTTTTTAATTCGCCTAATGTAGTGGAGAGAGGATGTTGCATATTGTGGATTAAAGTTTAGAGTTTTGCTGGAATTTAGTTGGTCGGTTCTTTAAAAAAGTTTCCTCCTGAATGACAACTTGAGGCGACTCGTTATTCGTTAATGAAATCTTTTAATTTACTTTCTTCCTCCGGTTCCTGATATAGTCTTCAAAAATATATTCTCCCAATCCGTTAAGCGAACTGTAAAATGCCCTGCCTTTATTTATTTCGGTAAATTCCTTTACAAATTTTTGGAGGTAAGGATCGGATGCAATCATAAATGTGGTGATGGGAATATTTAATCTTTTGCATTGTGCACCAAGATTGAAAACATTATTAATTATTTTTCTATCAAGCCCGAAACTGTTTTTATAATAACGGTTGCCTTCTTTCAAACACGTAGGTTTTCCATCGGTGATCATAAAGATTTGCTTGTTGGGAGTTTTTCTTCTGCGAAGCAAATCCATTGCAAGCTGCAAACCTGCGGAAGTATTGGTATGAAAAGGACCAACCTGCAAATAAGGAATGTCTTTTATCTGTATCGGGTAAGCATCATCACCAAACACAATAATGTCAAGAGTATCCTTAGGATATTTTATTTTGACTAACTCTGCCAAAGCCATCGCAACTTTTTTTGCCGGAGTGATACGATCCTCTCCGTATAAAATCATGGAGTGTGAAATATCAATCATCAGCACTGTTGAGTTTTGCGTTTTGAATTCGCGCTCTTGAATTTCCAAATCATCTTCGGTTAATTTGAATTCATCAATGCCATGATGTATCTGCGCATTCTGAATGGAATGTGTGATGTTGATGGATTCAGGCGTATCGCCAAACTGAAACGGACGGATGTCAGGACTGACTTCATCGCCCTGACCTGAATAATTTGTTTTATGATTTCCGCGGTTTGTTTTTTTTAGCTTGCCGAAAATTTCTTCGAGTGATTTCTTTCGGATGGTTTGTTCTGATTTCGCAGTGAGCTGAATAACTCTGTTGTCTTCATTCTCTTTTATATATCCGTTATCCTTCAAATCTTTAATAAAATCAGCCATACCGTAAGTATTGTCAGTGAAATGGTATTTACGGTCTAATTCTGTAAGCCAGGATAACGCTTCGTCCACATCGCCTGCTGTATAATTGAGCAGATCGAAAAATAATTTTAACATCTTATCAAAGATGGAACCTTCATTGGAGGGTTCGAATTTAGTGAAGCGTAAGCCGAGCATTTGGAGAATTATTTATCTTACATACAAAGGTAGCTCGAATATGTTATTTGCAAATGAAATTCATTTGAATAATTAAGAAATCAAATTCTGTTTTACTTTTACATAAAAATATTTTATGAATTTTCTCACGCGCCTTGTTACTTCTTCTCTTGCAATAATTATTGTTACGTATTTGCTTCGTCCGGGAGTTAGTGTTGACGAACCCGTTACAGCAATTATTGTTGCTGCTGTTCTCGCTTTGTTGAATATGGTGATTAAGCCTCTTTTGATAGTATTTACACTTCCGATAACTGTTGTTACTCTTGGTTTATTTCTTTTAGTGATTAATGCATTGATGATTTTACTTGTAGCTATAATTGTTCCTGGTTTTCATGTAAATGGTTTTTGGTGGGCGTTGTTGTTCAGCATTATTCTTTCTATTGTTACCGGGATTTTTAATTCGCTTGCGAAATCCGATAAGAAAGAAAATTAAAGCCATCTACGAATACGAATCTATACGAATGCACGAATGCACAATATTTAATCATTTCGAAAATTTAAAAAATAAAACCATTCGTAAATTCGCGCTTATTCGTATTCGTTGTTGAATTCATCTGTTGCAAATTTCTTTGTAAGGGCAATATTCACATCTTTTTTCGTCTTCAGTTTGTGAAAAACGAATTACGGGATTCATAATTTCTACGATAAGATTTTTAAGAAAACTTTCAAACTCCTGTATTTTTATATCTTTTATTTCCTCTCCGTCATTAAGATAAGAAATTCCATCACTGATGCTTTTCATCCGGTAAATTCCAGCTTTCAGTTTTTTATCGTGGTGAAGGTGCTTATATATATAGGAGTAAAAATACAACTGGAAAGTTGCTTTGTATTTCGGATCACTTAAAATTTCTTCAAATCCTTTTTTAGAATTCAATTCATCTTTCCCGGTTTTATAATCTACAATTCTTACAAACCCGTTTTCAGAATCCACTCTGTCAAAAACGCCTTTTAGTAAAACATCATTATGTTCATCATTGTATTTAAAATTTATTGAAAAAGTTTTTTCAAGCTCATTAATTTCGAAAGGTGCAATATCAGAATCGGCTTCAAGAATATTTTTTACCAATTGAAGAATCACTTGTTTTAATAAATAGTTTTTCCCTTCGAGCTCTGTCGCAGCATGAGGAAATTCTTTTATGAATGATTCGCTCACTGCATCATCCACTTGCAGTAACAACTCTTTTATTTTTTCTGAAGTTATTTTCTGAACGTCACCATACAATTGCTGCATTGCTCCGTGCAGAATTTTTCCGAATACATCCGCTTCTATGTTTTCTTCAATTTCATCTTTCTCTTTGATGCCTGCTATGTAACGGAAATAAAACTGCAGTTTGCAGTTAATATATGAACTCAATGCCGATGCTGAAAAACCTTTCTTTTCGTCAGTTCCATTTTTTTCAAAACGTGTTTTAAGAAGTTCAATAACTTCATTGTTCTTCTCAACCGAAATAGGTTTTATTTCTTCCGAATGAATATCGGTACTGACGAGTGAGTGATGTATTTTTATTTTATCACCGAATTTCCTTTTCATTTCATAACTGATTTGTAAAAGAAAACGGCTTTTTTCTCCTCCTGTTAAACTTTTTACTTCGGTGTTATAAATGAGATGAATGTTTTTTGCTCGCTGTAATAAACGATAAAAGTGGTATGCGTTCACAGCATCCTGGTCTTCATGAACAGGCAAACCGAATCCTTTCCTTAAAGAATAAGGAATAAAAGAATTTCCTCTTGACGAAGCCGGAAGAATACTTTCATTGACCGAAAGAATGAAAAGATTTTCAAAATCCAGCACACGTGTTTCGAGAAATCCCATTATCTGCAATCCGTGAACGGGTTCTCCTGAAAAGGGTATTTTTAATTTATCAATTACCTTGCGAATAAATTGCCAGGATATGTCAGGAGTTAAATCTGTGTTGTAAGGTGTTATTATTTCATGCAACGTTTTTATTTCGCGAATTGCAAACAATACAATTTCCCTGTCGAATTTATTCAGTTGATCTTTTGAAGATTCTTTTTCAACGCAGGTTCTTAACACTTCCATTACATATTGAAAAACATCATTTGCCGAATTTAATTTCCTGAAAAATAAATTTGCTTCTGCTTCTTCTGAAAGTTCTTTTGCGGAACAATAAATTTTATTGTATTTTTTTATTTCACGGATTTTATTTTGTGTTGCAATTTCTTTTACATGATGAATGTACGGATGTTCAAGTAACGTGATGACAGATTTTGAATAAAAATAAATTTGTCCATTTTTATTTTCACGAACATGCTTGTGCATCGAGAACAGAGATTGAATCAACCCGTTCAATAAACTTTTTTTGAGAGGGTACCCCATTGTTACGTTGAATGAATTCAATTCTTTTGGTAAAGAATACAAAACAGGAAACAATAGGTTCTCATCAGGTAATACAATGACAGTTTTATTTTCCTCAAACTTTCCAAAACTGATTTGCTTACCGATTTCATCACCGAGATATTTTGCCTGACCTACATGCAATGGCACTCCGGTCATCATGATTTCTTTTTCCTGCGATTCAAAATAATTTTTCTTCCACAAAAAGTTTTCATTCAAAAGTTTTTTCTTCCGGAAATAATTTCCTGCTTCCTGCATCGGGTCATCTGAGTAGTATGCGTCAGCATCCCAATACAAAACGGCTTTCTTTTTCTTTATTAATTCGTTTATGATTTGTTCGTGTGCGCGATTGAGAGCATAGAATCCGGCAAAAATTATTTTATTCCATTTTATATCAGCAGTATTATTTTTTAATTGCTCCAGAACATTCTGATAAGCCATTCCTTCATAACACATTCTGTTTTGTAAGAGCCGTTCTTTAAAAGCAATATAGATTTTCGGAAGCGAATCCCAATTGCTGATAAATGATGCCTTCAGCTTTGAAAGTTCCTGGTCAGAAAAATTTTCCCAGAATGAAGCAATGAGTTCTGCGTCTTCTTCAGCTAAACCAAATTCTGATTCAATCCTTTTTATCTCGGTAATATTTTTGAAAATCCGTTCTGAAGAAACAAGCTGAATATCTATTTCATTAAAATCAGTCAACATCATTTCACCCCAGTGAAAATATTTTTCAAAAGTTATTTCAGGGTAAAATTTTTTATAAACGTCAAAAAGCTCGAATAGCAATTCAACATCTTCTGAAACAGGAACGGGAGAAAGTTCATTGATAAAATCTTCAATGGACATTACCGCTGGCGACCAGATTGGCTTCGTTAATCTCGCTGCAAGCTTTTTACGAAATATTAACCCGGCTCTCCGTGTAGGAAAAACGATGCACTTCTCTGAAAGATCAAAGTCGTTGCTTTTACTTACCTCATTAACGATCAAATCAAGGAATGATTCCACTGTAAAAAATTTGTTCCGAAAATAATCTTTTTTCTCTCATAAAATTTTCTAATTTTGAACGGTGAAGAAAAAGTACCAGGTATTAAGTACCATGTACCAAGAGAAAAAAGTTGCATGATTTAACACAACTTTAAACTTTAAACTTTAGACTTTAAACTTTAAACTTTCCGATGGCTGAAGTTGAAATGAAAATGCCCAAGATGGGCGAGAGTGTTGCTGAAGCAACTATTATCAAATGGCTGAAGAACGAGGGCGATCATGTGGATGCCGATGAATCGGTTCTTGAAATTGCGACTGATAAAGTGGATTCTGAAGTTCCTTCTTCGTCTGCAGGAACATTGACAAAGAAATTATTTAACGAGGGTGATGTGGTGAAAGTGGGCGCGGTGATTGCTATTATCAACACTGGTGGAGGCACTGAAGCCGGAAATGGAAGTGTGCCTGTAAAAGAATTGGCGGCACAGGCAAGTTCAAATGCTGTTACTGCAAAACCTGCAACTATTGTTGAAGAAAAAGTACCTTATATTCCTGTTGCTTCGGTTATAAAGAGCAATGGTGCAGGCAGATTTTATTCACCGCTTGTACGCACGATTGCTGCACAGGAAGGAGTTACTGCCGGTGAGTTAGAATCTATTGAAGGGACAGGCGCTGAAGCCCGTGTTACAAAAAGAGATATTCTGGGTTATCTTGAAAGCAGAACAAAAAAACAGCAGCAACCCGAAATTAAAATCAACCAGCCTGCTCCTGTTGTTGAACAAAAAATTTCTCCGTCATCTTCTCCATCTCCGAAACAAACGGCTACGTCTGTAATTTATTCAGGTGAAAATGAAATCATCGAAATGGACCGGATGAGGAAGCTCATTGCCGATCATATGGTGATGAGCAAGCATACTTCACCTCATGTTACATCCTATGTGGACGCGGATGTTACTAATATGGTGATGTGGCGCAATAAAGTGAAAGATGAATTTGAAAAACGCGAAAAGGAAAAGCTCACTTTTACTCCTATATTTATAGAAGCTGTGGCACGTGCTATAAAAGATTTTCCGATGATAAATGTTTCGGTTGACGGGACTAAAATTATTATTAAGAAAAATATTAATATTGGGATGGCAACTGCTTTGCCGAGCGGCAACCTGATTGTTCCTGTTATTCGCAATGCAGACTATATGAATTTGCTTGGTTTGACAAAAACTGTGAATGATCTTGCAAACCGTGCGCGTAATAATAAACTGGTGCCTGATGAAATACAGGGTGGAACATATACAGTTACCAACGTTGGTACATTTGGAAACGTGATGGGAACTCCTATTATTAATCAGCCACAGGTTGCAATTCTTGCTCTTGGTGCTATACGGAAAATGCCCGCAGTAATTGAAACTCCCGAAGGCGATGCAATAGCAATCAGAAGTAAAATGTTTCTTTCACATTCTTATGATCACCGGGTGGTTGACGGAGCATTGGGTGGAAGATTTGTAAGGCGGGTGGCTGATTACCTTGAACAATTTGACATTAATCGTACTATCTGAAATAAAATTTTTTCTATGAAAAGAAATCTTATCCTGATTTTATTTTTTTGTTTTTGTGAAACTGTATTGATCGCACAAAAAAAACCTCCAGTTGCTCCCAAACTTTCAAAAGACCAGGTGGATCAAATGAAAAAAGAAGCGGGTGATTTTTTCAAGGATGAAAATTATAAAGAATCTTTAACCCGTTATAAACAATTGCAGACTGCCGATCCCGGTAATGTGGATTTTAATTATAAGCTGGGTGTATCATACCTTAAAACAAACATTGATAAGAAAAAAGCGGCTGAATATTTGAAAAATGTAATTGGCAAAAAGGACGCACCAAAAGAGGTATTGTACTATGAGGGTGATGCTCTTTTTTATAATCTTGAATTCAGCGAGGCTATTGACAGCTATGAAAAATATAATGAAGCGAATCATGGAAAAACAAAGCCCGAACTAATGCTTAACCAGCGAATTGAGTGGTGCCACAATGCTTTGGAATTGATGAAAAAACCGGTGGATGTTCGTTTTGATAACCTTGGTAAAATAGTAAATTCACCCACGGCAGATTTCCGTCCGGTTGTTAGTGCTAACGACAGCGTGCTTTATTTTTCTTCTAATCGCAAAGGAAATTTAGGAGGAGTGGTGGACGGATTTGGTGAGTACCTGACGGATGTTTATGTTACAACCAACGCTGATACTTTCTGGACAAAAGCAAAATCAACGGGCACTAATATCAATACTGAAACCTATGATGAGACCATGTATATGACACCTAACGGTGATAAGATGCTGGTGTATCGTGAAGGCGGTGATGCCGATGGAAATGTTTATTTCACGGAATTGAAAGGAAAACAATGGAATAAAATTGCTCCTTATGAAATTGAATTTCTGAAGAATGAAAGAGTAAGCGGTGCTGCGCTTTCGCCTGACGGCAGGACGATTTATTTTTCTGCTGACATGAAAGGCACCAAAGGCGGAAGAGATATCTGGAAAAGTGAAAAAGATACTATAACAGGAAAATGGAGCGATCCGGCAAATTTAGGTGATGCGGTGAATTCAAAATTTGATGAAGTAAATCCTTTTATTTTTCCTGATGGAAAAACATTGTTAGTTGCTTCACAGGGGCATAACAGCATGGGAGGATTTGATATGTTTAAATCAGTATTGCCGGATCCGAGGCAGGGCTGGAGCAAAGCGGAAAATTTAGGCTACCCTGTTAACAGCATTTATGATGACAGAGATTTGCAGCTTAACGGTACGGGCATTGTTGGCTATATTTCTGCTATACGGGATGATGGCTATGGCGAAACAGATATTTATAAAGTTACTTTCAAACAATCGGTTATTTCACCTCCGTGTTTTTTTGTAAAAGTAAGAGCGATGACTGCTTCGGGACTTCCTGCAAAAGAAGCCATCTGCACAGTTACAAGAAAAAGCACAGGAGAATTGATGGGAACGCTGATAGCAAATACAACAACAGGCATTGTGAATTATTCATTGCCAGCAGGCGATTACAGAATAAAAATCCGTTCTCCTAAAATTGGAAAAGCAGATGAGGACTTTGAAATTAAAGGTGATGAAACGGGGAATAAGAAAGTGCTTGTTTATATTCTGAAGTAGTTGATAGGTTGAGTGAGGGGATTAGGTTAATTCGTTGATCAGCATTAAAAATACAGAGAAGTGACAATTATAGTTGTTGAAAAAAATAAAATATTAGGCTTATATTAAAAGCAGGTTACCTCTCAACCCCACAGTTAACCTAATTCACTTAATCTACTCGATCAACTAATCACCAATTAATGAATCTAAAACTATCCAAACCAATCTGTTTTTTTGACCTTGAAACAACAGGAGTCAATGTTGGTTCTGACAGGATTGTCGAAATTGCTGTTCTTAAAATAATACCCGACAATATCCGGCAGATTAAAACTATGCGTGTGAATCCTGAAATGCACATACCTGAAGAATCTTCAAAGATTCATGGAATATATGATGCGGATGTAAAAGATGCTCCAACATTTAAGGAAGTGGCGCATGAGATTGCGAATTTTATGAACGGCTCAGACCTTGCAGGATATAATTCCAATAAATTTGATGTGCCACTGCTGGCTGAAGAATTTCTCCGGGCAGATATACATTTTGATGTGAAAGGAAGGAAATTAATTGATGTGCAGAATATTTTTCACAAGATGGAACAACGGACGCTCAGTGCAGCTTATAAATTTTATTGCAGCAAGGAAATTGAAAATGCTCACTCTGCCGAAGCGGATATTGTGGCTACGTTTGAAGTGCTCGAAGCACAATTGGATCGCTATCCGGCTTTGAAGAATGATGTGGATTTCCTGCATGATTTTTCCATCAATAACAGCAATGTGGACCTTGCGGGAAGAATTGTTTACAACCAGAGCAAGCAGGAAGTTTTCAACTTTGGCAAGCATAAAGGACGCACCGTTGATGAAGTGTTCAAAATTGAACCCTCCTATTATGACTGGATGATGAAAGGTGATTTCCCGCTGCAAACAAAGCAGGTGATAACAAGTATAAGATTGAGAAATTTTAATAAACAATGAGGCAATGGACGATAGGCCATTGACCATGGATGGTAGCCGATTAACTAATAACGATTAACAAATAACTAACACGATGAAAAAATTTATGAAAACTTATTTGTATCCGAACGGTTCGGGTGCATTTGCTTTGATCTGGATTCTAATGGCAATCGCTTTTATTTTTTGCATGTTTGCGCATTGGGGCATGGGCGCACGTGAAGTTACGCTCTGGTAATATACTTTTTTTATAAAAAAAAGCCCCTGATTTCTCAGAAGCTTTCAAAGTATTTATTTTTTCATCTGTATTTACTTTAGTATCCCTTTCTTTTAAGGAGCTCCACGGGCAAGAGCTGAAAGGATGTGGTTTTTATGCCGGGATTCATGACTGTTGACAAATTGTACTGTTTTAATCTTTCCGGAAGCAGGATACCCTTCGCGGAAACTGATCAATCTTCCTTGCCCGGAAAGCATTATGTTAAAATGATTAATACATTTGTCTGGTGTTTTAATTTTACTATGATGAAAAAAATAAAATTTAGCTGCGTGGTACTAATTTTCCTTCTATGCAAAGCAGGGCTGTCCCTTGCACAGAACGATTCACTTGTTAAGGTGAACAGGGTAAAATACCAGCAATTTCGCAATAACAAAGAATCTTATGAAATCACAAAAGCTGATCTGACGGGTGAAACCAATGAAAATACTCACTCAACGGCATACTATGAAGGAAATGATTTGAAAATAATTGAGGTTATTTATCTCGCTGGAAACGGGCACAGGCAAATTGAATATTATTTTGACAAAGAGAATTTATTTTTTGCCTTGGAGCGAAACCAGCCTCCTGATAAAATTATTGCTATAAGTAAGGG
The DNA here is from genome assembly GCA_039914625.1 of Bacteroidia bacterium. Lineage (GTDB taxonomy): Bacteria > Bacteroidota > Bacteroidia > AKYH767-A > OLB10 > DATEMK01. Next base: position 11,766 of record JBDSOU010000210.1, read on the forward strand.
TCAGGAGAATAATACGGAGAATATTACTGTGATTGAAAACCGCTATTATTTTTATAAAGATAAGCTTATCTGCTGGTATGATAACGAGAAGAAAGAGGTGGACATAAGTTTAGAAGCCCACTCAGCAGTGGGGACAGAATTAATAGGTCAAGCTTACAAAATGAAAGAGAAACTAAAAAAATAGGAAATAAATATCTGTCGCCAGTATTGAATCTTAACCCGGGTTCCCGATATTTTTAATCTTTCCTTCCTTCTTATATTTTTCCAATTCACGTGAAGCATCTGAAGCAATCCATCGGAAAGAAGCATCACCTTTAGCATAAATTTCTTTTGCAGTTTTAATTGCTTTATCGCAAAGACGTTGGTTACGTTTTCCAATTTGCCGTAAAGCCCAATTCACAGCCTTCTTTACAAAATTCCGTTCATCGTGCGACTCACGAATTTGATGAGGAAAGAATTTTTCGTACTTCTTATCTTCCGCTGTTTTATTATGAATGGCGAGTTCAGCCATCATTACAAATCCTGCACGTTTTTGAAATTCAGTTTTATTTTTTGTCCATTGAATGGCTTTGTCAAAAGCATAAGGAGTTTTGGTAAACAATGTTCCGCAACAATTGTCAACTATGTCCCATGAGTTAAAATCCTTTAATAATTGCTCCATTAATTTTTCATTTACTTGCTTCGGATCAGCAATGAAAATGGCAATATGTTTTGCTTCATGATGACCTGTTTTCCAGAGTTGCATAGCGAGTTCATGATTCTTGCCAATTTTTTTTGCAATTGTGCGCATTTGCGGAGTGGTCAATCCAAAGCTTCTGGCAGTATTTATTCCAAAGTATTTTTGTTTAGTCTTTCCTTTGGATGATGAAAGGGTTTTTAATTCATTAATAATTTTTTCAATGGTATCCATATTTTTTTTGCGAACTTTACAAAATAACAATTATTAAAAATAAATTAAATG
>JBDSOU010000008.1:0-5797 GCA_039914625.1 Bacteroidia bacterium
CGGAAATCGGAACAGTGTTCAACCGATAATATAAATCCTCCCTGAATTTACCTTTGCTGATTGCATTAGCCACATGAACATTGGTTGCTGTAACAACTCTAACTTCAGTTTTTTGAACTTTTGAAGAGCCTACTCGAATAAATTCACCGGTTTCTAAAACACGGAGTAAACGCACTTGTGTTAGTAATGGAAGCTCTGCAACTTCATCTAAAAAAATTGTTCCTCCACTTACTACTTCGAAATAACCCTTCCTCGCCTCATGTGCACCGGTGAATGAACCTTTTTCATGTCCGAATAATTCAGAGTCAATGGTTCCTTCTGGAATCGCTCCGCAATTTACCGCAATGTACGGTCCATGCTTTCGTGAACTTAACTGGTGAATAATTTGGGGAAAAACTTCTTTTCCTGTTCCGCTTTCTCCGGTTATCAATACAGTTAAATCTGTAGACGCTACTTGACAGGCAGTATCAATTGCGTGATCTAACGCGTAGGAGTTTCCTATAATTCCAAAGCGCTGTTTTATTTCCTGGACTGTCATTTTTTTAGTGTCATGTATTAAGTACCAAGTATCAAGTAAATTCTTGGATTGTCAAAAATTGATTTGAAAAATTCTCATCAATTAAATTTTTCATCTGCGGAAGCAGAATTTAATGTAGCCGAATTTTTTGCAAGTTTCAAAACCGCCAACGCCTGATTTTTTTTTACGGAGGGAAAATCAACAAAAAATTCTTCCAACGAATTTCCTCCTCTTAAATATTCAAATAAATTTTTTACAGGAACTCGTGTATTTGTAAAAACAGGAGTTCCGCTTTGGATGTTTGGAGAAATTGTTATCAGATTATTCATTGCTAAATTATTTTAACTATTCAATTACTTTTCCAATTAACGTTGCAGCTGTGAATTCAATCACCAATACGTTTACATAATCCCCTTTTTTAAAATTTCCTTTCGGAAAAACAACAACTTTATTTTGAGTATTTCTTCCCGATAAAAATTCTTTTGATTTTTTTGAAAATCCTTCAACCAAAACTTTGTGAATTTTATTTAAATCTTTTTTATTGTTTTCAGCTGACAACTTTAATTGCAAATCAACAATTTCCTGCAAACGTTTTGACTTTATTTTCTCAGGAATATCATCCGTAAATTTTTTTGCTGCCGCAGTTCCCGGACGTTCAGAATATTTGAACATGTAAGCGAAATCATATTTTGCCCACTCCATCAAAGACAAAGTTTCATTGTGTTCCTCATCCGTTTCACCACAAAATCCTGAAATAATGTCTGTTGAAATTCCGCAATCTGGAATAATTCTCCTGATAGATTCAATACGATTAATATACTCTTCTCGTATGTAGCCACGATTCATTCTTTGCAAGACATCGCTGTTTCCCGATTGAACGGGAAGATGAATATTCTTGCAAATGTTTTCATGCTTTGTCATGGAATGAATTACTGCATCTGTCATATCGCGAGGATTAGATGTTGAAAATCTCACACGTAAATCAGGATTAACTTTTGCAATCATTTCCAGCAAACCAGCAAACGTTATGAATTTTTTTTGATCTTCTTCAGGCAATGAATGATTCAATGCAGCATGAACTGTTTCAATTGATAAATCTTTTTTCTGACCACCGCCATTCCATAAATAAGAATCCACATTTTGTCCGAGCAATGTTACTTCACGATAACCGTTTTCAAATAAATTTTTTGCTTCGTTAATAATTGATTCCGGATCCCGACTCCTTTCCCGTCCGCGCGTAAAAGGAACCACGCAAAATGAACACATGTTGTCGCATCCACGCATGATAGATATAAAGGCAGTAACTCCGTTTGTTGAAAGCCGAATGGGACTGATGTCAGCATACGTTTCATCTCTTGACAATAAAACATTCACACCTTTTTGCCCTGCTTCAACTTGCTGAATCAAATTTGGCAAATCCCGATAAGCATCCGGTCCGACAACTATGTCAACCAATTTTTCTTCTTCAAGCAATCTTGATTTCAACCGTTCAGCCATGCAGCCAAGCAGTCCTATTATTAAGTCAGGGTTTGCTTTTTTAATTTTTTTGAAATCATGCAATCGTGTCCGCACTCTTTGCTCGGCATTATCACGAATGGCGCATGTGTTTAAAAAAATGGCATCGGCTTCATTAAAATCTTTTGTTGATGAATAACCCTTATCTAATAGAATTGAAGCAACAATTTCGCTGTCTGAAAAATTCATGGCGCAACCGTAACTTTCCAGATAGAATTTTTTTCCAGTGTGATTTGACGGCAATAACTCCAGAACCAAGGCTTCGCCTTGTCTTGATTGGTCAATAACTTTTATTTCGTTGTCGCGTAACATGCTCGTGAATTTGCAAAATTAATGAAAAAGAAACAGGTGTCAAACGGATGTTTTCAAATACATGTTGAAAAGAAAATTTGGTAGTTAGAAAATTAAATCACTTTATTTGCACCCGCAAAACCAAAATTAAAATAGCAGCACCTTAAACCAACCGATGGCAGATAATCTTGTAATTGTTGAGTCTCCTGCGAAAGCAAAGACTATTGAAGGATTTCTCGGAAGCGATTTTATTGTTAAATCAAGCTACGGTCACGTTCGCGATCTTGCAAAAAATGATAAAGCTGTCAACGTTGCCAATAATTTTGAGCCGAATTATGAAATCAGCGAAGACAAAGTAAAAGTAATTGCTGATTTAGCGAAGCTTGCAAAAAAAGCAAAAACAGTATGGCTTGCAACTGATGAGGATCGTGAAGGAGAAGCTATATCGTGGCATTTATTTGAAGCATTGGAATTGAAAGATGCAAATACTAAAAGAATTGTCTTTCATGAAATCACAAAATCTGCTATTCAGGAAGCAATTGAAAACCCAAGAAAGATTGATAAGCATTTAGTGGATGCGCAACAGGCGCGAAGAATTTTGGACCGCCTGGTTGGTTTTGAGCTTTCACCTATACTTTGGAAAAAAATAAAGCCATCGCTTTCTGCCGGTCGTGTTCAGTCGGTTGCTGTAAGATTGATTGTGGAAAGAGAAAGAGAAGTTGAAGCGCATAAATTTTCTTCGGCTTTTAAAGTTACTGCAAATTTTTTGGTGACTGATGATAAAGGAATATCAAGAAATCTGAAAGCTGAATTGCCTTCACGATTTAAAACAAAAGAAGATGCAGAAAGTTTTTTGCAAAAGTCTTTAAATGCTACTTACACGATTTCTAATCTTGAAAAGAAGCCGGGAAAAAAATCTCCATCTGCTCCGTTCACAACTTCAACTCTGCAACAAGAAGCAAGTAGGAAATTAGGATTTTCTGTTGCGCAAACAATGTTGGTTGCTCAAAAATTATACGAAGCAGGTAAAATAACATATATGAGAACGGATTCTGTAAATCTTTCTCAAACAGCTTTGAATGCTGCTAAAAAAGAAATCATAAGTTCATACGGGGAAAAATATGTGAATACGAAACAATACGTAACAAAATCTGCATCAGCACAAGAAGCGCACGAAGCAATTCGCCCCACTTATTTTCAAAATTCAACTGTTGACGGAGATCATAATGAAAGACGTTTGTATGAATTGATTTGGAAAAGAACGATTGCTTCGCAGATGAGTGATGCGCAACTGGAAAGAACAATTGTTACAGTTAATTCTGACAAAGTTGAAGAAAATTTTGTTGCAACCGGTGAAGTTATAATTTTTGATGGATTTCTGACGGTGTATCTTGAGTCTTCTGATGATGAGAATACAGAAGATGCAGCAGAAGGATTGTTGCCGCCACTTACTATCGGCCAAAATTTAGATTTGGATTTTATTGAAGCACGCGAACGATTTTCATATCCCCCATCAAGATATACAGAAGCAAGTCTTGTAAAAAAATTAGAAGAATTAGGAATTGGCCGTCCTTCAACGTACGCACCTACTATTTCAACTGTTCAGAAAAGAGGTTACGTGGTGAAAGAAGACCGGATGGGAAAGGAGCGAAAATATTTTGTCATAACACTGAAAAATGATTCTGTAAAACAAGAGCAAAAAACAGAAACTACAGGAACTGAAAAAGCAAAACTTTTTCCGACAGACATTGGGGCAGTTGTAAATGATTTTCTTGTTCAGAATTTTGAAGATGTTCTTGATTATAATTTTACTGCTTATGTAGAAAAAGAATTTGATGAAATTGCAGAGGGAAAATTAAAGTGGCAGGGAATGCTGGCGGAATTTTATCAGCCGTTTCACAAAAATGTAAAACATACTTCTGAAAATGCTGAACGGGCAAGTGGAGAAAGAATTTTAGGCATTGATCCGAAATCTGGAAAAACAGTTTCAGCGCGTATTGGAAAGTTTGGCCCTATGGTGCAGATGAAAATGAATGATGAAGATGAAAAGCCGCAATATGCAAGTCTGCGTCCCGGGCAAAGATTGGAAACAATAACTTTTGAGGAAGCACTTGATTTATTTAAAGGAGATAAAATTCTTGGCGTTGATCCCAAATCAGGAAAAATTGTTTCTGCTCGTGTTGCACGATACGGCCCTGTTGTTCAAATGAAAACGAATGACGGTGACGACAAACCGCAGTACGCAAATTTGCGACCGGGGCAATCATTGGAAACAATTACGCTGGAAGATGCATTGGAATTATTTAAGCTTCCAAGAACGCTTGGTAAGTTTGAAGATAAAGATTTGATTGTTTCTATTGGTAAATTCGGTCCGTATATTAAACAGGAAAATTCGTTTACTTCTCTGCCGAAAACAGATGATCCTTATGAAGTCACTCTTGAAAGATCGATTGAAATTATTCTGGATAAAAGAAGCAAACCGGATCTCATCAAAAATCCCCGCAATCTTGGTAAGCATAACGGAGAAGATGTAACTGTTTCAAGAGGAAGATTTGGTCCGTTTATAAAGTTTAAGAATCTTTACTGTGCTATTCCGAGAGATGAAGACCCGTTTTTAATTGAACTGCCACGTGCGATTGAAATCATTGAAGCAAAAAAGCAATCAGACATCGAAAAAATAATTAAGATATTTGACGAAAACAAAGATGCAAAAATTTTAAAAGGACGATACGGACCATACGTTGCTTTCGGAAAAATGAATTTAAAGATTCCGAAAAACCAGGAGCCGGAATCTTTGACATATGAAGATGTTTTGAGAATGGCAGAAGCAGAAGGTTCAACTGCATCTAAATCCAAAGGCAAAGGAAAGAAAACAAAAAAAGCAGCAGGAGAAAAATCAGGTGCCGTGGCATCAAAAAAATCGACCGGTAAAAAAGCCGCAAAAAAGAAATAAATAAAAATGCAGATTGCAGAATTATTTGAACCGGTTAACTTATTGACTTACGAGGAGAAGGAATATTTTCAGCATGATTCATTGCGCAGCAATATTAAAATATTCAGCGAACCGAATAAGTTTCCTGCTGATGTTGATCTGGACATAGTTATAATAGGAGTGAATGAATACCGCGGTTCGGCTTTCAAAACAAAACAGAAAAATATTGCCGACCCAATTCGTAAAAAATTGTATTCATTAAAAAAGCATAGCCATTTGTGTCGCATTGCTGATATTGGAAATTTTGTACCTGGCCATACTGTAGAGGATACTTATTTTGCATTAGGCTCACTCATTACAGAACTTGTTGAAAAAAATATCTTTCCTATAATAATTGGGGGAAGTCAGGATTTAACTTATGCTCAATACCGCGCTTACGAAAATCTTGAGCAAGTTATTAATATAGTGGGAGTGGATTCCCGTTTTGATTTGGGAGGACCGGATGATGCAATGAATTCCAAAACATGGTTGGGAAAAATTGT
>JBDSOU010000045.1:0-33052 GCA_039914625.1 Bacteroidia bacterium
TTATTTTCACCCGAACCCACCCAAACCACGCTGGAGTTGTTCGGATCAATGCGCACACAGCCTATAGAATATGAACCCTCCTTTTCAAACACGGGATCATAGGAGATGCCTCCATTAGATGTTTTCCAGACACCACCTGAAGCCGCTGCCACAAAATACTCTTTATGATTTGCAGGGTTGACAGCAAAGTCAATTACACGCCCCGAAGTAATTGCAGGACCAATGCTTCGAAAGCTCAGACCATTAAATGTTTCCGTTTTCCATGGATTATTTTTATCAGCCGCAGCTTCTGTTTTTTTCTGGCTGTAGCCCGGTACTGAAACCAGGATGGAATAAATAAGAATAAATAAGATGGATTTTTTCATGACAGTATGTTTGAAGGCGATAAAGATAGAAAAGGAAATCAATATCAATTGAGAAACAGGGTACACATAAGAATGTAATTCGTGAGAAAAGTTCCGGTCTTGGGTTACTTTGTGCATTTAAAAAACCGACTACCGGGTAAAATGTTCCATTTACTCAATGGTTTTTACCAACTGCTCATTGGCGCAGCGCCCAGGCAACGGACTGACATATATTTGCAGCATCCTGATTGATAAAAAAATGTTTTACAAAAAATACTGATTACTTTTCGATTAAACCGCCTTCATTCACTTGATGGTGTTAGAGAGAAAACCCTGCAGCGAGCGGGGTTTTTTATTTTACGGATTTTCCGGTTTAAAAAACTATTTGGTAGCTTCGCGGCAATCAAATTTTGCAATCCCGATGACTAATGGGATTGGAAAAATCCAGGTAAAGACAACTTGCTTTAAAGACAGGCGAATTTTTATTTTCCTTTGCTCCAATCATGCAATTTAATTTTCAAACCGATACGCTATTTGTTGATGTTATCCTTCCGTTAGCATTGCCGCAGCTTTATACGTACAGCGTTCCTGCAGAATTTGCATCACAGGTTTCTGCCGGCAAAAGAGCAGTAGTGCAATTCGGAAAGCAGAAAATGTATTCTGCACTTATCAGGAATATTCATAGTAATAAACCCGAGGCTTACGAAGCAAAGCCCATTGCTTCTGTTCTGGACCAGTTCCCCATGGTGAATGAGCAGCAGTTTCAATTGTGGGACTGGATGTCGGATTACTACATGTGTACTTTGGGAGAAATCATGAACGCTGCTTTTCCATCAGCTTTCAAATTGGAAAGTGAAACCAAGGTCTTATTCAATCCTGCTTATGAAAGAGATTTTACAAATCTTGAAGAAAAAGAATTTCTTGTTGCCGAGGCGCTGGAGCTGAATAAAGAATTAACACTGCACGAAATTTCTAAAATCACCGGGAGGAGAAATGTGATTCCTCTTGTTAAAACAATGATTGACAAAGGCATTTTAATGCTGAGAGAAGAAATTGAAAAGAACTTTAAGCCGAAGAAAAATGTTTTTATAAAATTAAGTGATCAGGCAAATGATGAGTTCCTGCAGGGTATATTCGACCAGTTAGAACGCAAAGCGCCAAAGCAGCTGCACCTGCTGATGAACTTTATGAAGCTGCAATCTGAAAAACCGGGCGAGGTTATTCATAAAGATAAATTATTAAAAACTTCGCAAAGCGATAATACGGTACTGAAGCAATTAGTGAAAAAGAAAGTTTTAGAAGTTTATGAACAAGATGAATTTTTCAGTCTTGAAACTAATGCAGGGCTGAAAGATAAAGCTGAATTGAATGAAGATCAGCAGGCAGCTTTTCTTTCAGTTAAAGAACAATTCAAAGAGCAGCAGGCAGTCCTTTTGCATGGAGTAACTTCTTCGGGTAAAACCGAAATATATATTCATTTGATTGATGAACAAATCAAACAAGGCAAACAGGTTTTGTATTTGCTTCCTGAAATTGCGCTTACCACTCAAATCATTAACCGTTTAAAAAAACATTACGGAGATAAGCTTCTTATATATCATTCACGGTTTAATGAGCGGGACCGGGCAGAGGTGTGGAATAAAATGATTTTGTTCCAGCACCATCCTGACGAAAAAAATTACCAGGTTATTATTGGCGCGCGTTCTGCTATATTTCTTCCCTATTCAAAATTAGGTTTAGTGATAGTGGACGAAGAGCATGATGGTTCTTACAAGCAGGTGGATCCCGCCCCGCGCTATCATGCACGCGATACTTCTATAGTACTATCTAATATTCAAAATGCCAAAACTATTTTAGGTTCTGCAACTCCTGCTATAGAAAGTTATTTTAATGCACTGTCAGGAAAATACGGTTTAGTCAGTTTGCACAAACGTTATGCTGATCTGCAAATGCCACTGATTGAAGTGGTAAACCTGAAAGAAGCAAAAAAGAAAAACTTATTGAAAACTTTTTTTTCTCAAACATTGCTTCATGAATCGCAACATGCATTGATCAATCATGAACAGGTGATATTGTTTCAGAACCGCAGGGGATTTGCACCGATGATCGAATGCCAGAACTGCAGCTGGATACCGCATTGCATTAACTGCGATGTTTCGCTTACGTTTCATAAGAAAGGAAATGTACTGCGGTGTCATTACTGCGGCTATACGATTTCGCCTCCTTCAAAATGCGCTGCATGTGGCGACCATGATTTGCGTATGCGCGGTTATGGAACAGAAAGAATAGAAGATGAAATCTCTGTATTTTTTCCTGATAAAAAAATTGCGCGTCTTGACCTCGACAGTACACGATCAAAAAATGCTTACCAGCAGGTGATAGCAGGATTTGAAAACCGCGATATAGATATATTAGTAGGAACACAGATGATTACTAAAGGACTTGATTTTGATCATGTGAGCTTAGTGGGAATTATTAATGCCGACTCGCTCATGGCTTTTCCGCATTTCCGTGCGCATGAGCGGAGTTTTCAATTGATGGCGCAGGTAAGCGGAAGAGCAGGAAGAAAATTCAAGAGAGGGAAAGTGATCATTCAAACGTATCATCCTGAAAATCCGATCATACATTTTGTGGTAGAAAATGATTACAAAGGTTTTTACGAATACGAACTGAAAGAACGGAATAAATTCAAATACCCTCCCTACTATCGCCTTACTGAAATAAGAGTAAAGCACCGCGATGAAAAAAAATTAGAAGAAACATCTCTTGCATTTGCGAAAGAGCTGAAAGCTGTTTTTGGAAAACGTTTGCTGGGTCCCGTTACTCCCGTTGTTTCTAAAGTAAAAAATTATTTTTTGCGGACTATGATGTTAAAAATTGAACGCGATCTTTCTGTCATTAAAATAAAAAAAATGCTGGGCACTGCAATGGATCATTTTAAAAAAGAACCTGAAAACCGGTCGCTGGTTATACAGGTGGATGTGGATCCGTTGTAAGGGTTTAAGGTTTCAAAAATCAGTTTATTCACAAAAAAATACTATTTCTTCTTCTTCTTCTTCGAGGGATTCTGTTTGGTGTGAAAAATTGAAACTACCACAATTTGTTTTTCTGTGATTTCATAAACAATCACAAATGGAAAACGTCTTACAACTGCTTCATGTAAATGAGCAAATTTTACCGGGAACAAAAAAGGATTATCTTCTATTATTTCCAGGACATCTGCAATTTCCTGTTCAAACTCAAACCCTAAACCTTTCTTCTTGTCTTCATAAAACAGGCACGATTCTTCAAGTTGTAAAATGGCAGCTTCTGTAACAATTAACTTGTATGAAGCCATCATCTATTTCCCTAATCGTTGTTTTATTCTTTTACGGGTTTCAGATAATGTATAACCTTTCATTTTCCCGGATTTATAAAGCGCGGCTGTTTCAAGTGCTTTTGCCTGTTGTTCTTCCGTTAGATAACTTACGTTAGTTTTACGATATACTTCCAGCATCTTGCACACAACTTCTAAAACAGGGGTGTCAGCCTCGTCAACGTATTGATGTACTTTTTTGCGAATGGCAGTTGTTGTCATTTGGCTTTGTTTATATTGTTTAAAAAATTATTTACTCTTGTCCGTACAAAATTACAATTTATTTTTTTTTAAGATTCTTTTACAAACGTAGTTGATGTTTTAAATGCCGGGCAATGCAATGGATCATTTTAAAAAAGAACCTGAAAACCGGTCGCTGGTTATACAGGCGGATGTGGATCCGTTGTGAGAGATTAATTGAAGAATATTAACAAAGTGACGAGTGCTAAGTTCGGGCTTCCTATTTTTTCGGACGTATTCTTTTCAAAAACCTGCTGTGTCTTGATTTCCGTTCATTATAGTTCACTTCTTCTCCGATGATGAATCCGTAAGGCTTTAAAGATTCTACATTGTCGCAAACCACTTTTATCATCCCGGTAATGGGCATGCACAGTATCATCCCGGGCAACCCCCAGATAAGCGCGCCAATTACCAGCACAATGACGGCTGTAAACGGATTGATACTCACGCTGGAGCCCACCACGTAAGGGGTGATAAAATTATTATCAAGAAACTGCACAACTTGTGTTACTATAGCAACCCCTATCGCATAGCTAATCTCATCCTTGGTAAGCAACGCCATAGTAATAGGCAGTATGCTTCCTATCATCACCCCTACATACGGAATAATATTTAAGATAGAAGCCAGCACACCAAAGAGGATGGCATGATCCAGATCAAGCAACAAGAAACCTGTTGAATTCAGTACAGAAAGTATCAGCACATCAAGCATTAAGCCTTTAAGATATTTTTGAGAAACGGTTGAAATCTTCCTGAGTATGTCGAGGGCCTTCTCATGATTGTCATTTTTACTGATCAGCACCACAAATTGTTTAAATTTATCTTTATAATAGGTGAGGAAGAAAATATAAATAGGAATGAGGGCTACGTTTGCAAACAATGTTCCGGTGGCTGAAAATACACCCATCACGTAGGTATCGCCCGATTGCGCGGTTTCTTCCATCTTCTGGTCCAGCCAGCGGCTTTGCTGGCGTTTTGTAATATGGAATTCCCGGTAAATAAACTGCTGTATGGATTCCCATTTTTCGGCCAGTCGTCTTTTTAAAGATGGCATTTCTTCGGCAAAACTTTCAACCTGCGTAACCAGAAAATAAATGAGTCCCCCGAAAACTGCAACGGCAAGCAGGATGCTGATAATGATTGCCAGCGCACGCGGAAACCTGAACTGGATTAATTTGCCTGAAACCGGCAAGAGCAAAAAAGTGAAGAATACGGAAATGGTAAACGGTATAAGAAATTCACGTGCTATCACCATCGCCAATATCACAAGACCAAGAAGCATAAGCTTAAAGGTAGCCTTCACATAAAGCGGGGTGTCATTCAACATAGGTTGTTAATTAGTTTGTAAAAATAAAGAAATTGGTTTAAAATGTCAGGAAACCCTGATTCAGTAATGCAGCTGTTCAGTTTTGTGCCCGGAAATTATTATTCAAAATTTATTCCTCTGATTGCTTTAAAGATTAAAATAAATTTTCAATAGCAACGATATATTCGTTTTCCAATTTCGGTTGTCTTTTACCATATTTAAAGAGTTCGATTTTTACTTGTACCTTTTCTTTTTCTACAGTCAGAATTTCCAGTTCCAATCTCACAGTTCTCCAAAAGAGGAACGATTTTTTCTTAGCATTTAAAAAATAAAATTTTTCATTACTTTCCTCTACTTTAAATCCTTTTTCAATACAGAATAAAAGCAGTTTATCATAAATCTCATTTACTCCATTATATAATAAGCACGTGTTTCTATTCATATATTTAAAACTAATAGTTGCAAAACAATATGTTGTCTTACCGACAAATATAGCTTTTATTAATAATGTTTCAGGTATCTGCAACTGAAATTGACAGGGGTTCTTAAATTAAATTATACCGATCCCGATAATTCAGAAGTTTCGGTAAGTGAAACGGTTTCTCAATGGGCATTTTGAGTTTGCGAAATCCCGATTGATGTGGCACAAAATTTTATACTTCATTATAAAACAACTAATATGGAAAATACAAAAGAAAAGAAGCAAGGAGAATCAACTGAAAATGGTTCTACAACAGAAACCCGTTCACCATTGCATGAATACGGCCATAAAGGAAAACAAGCTAAAAATGACCGTATCTCAGAACTTTCACAGGAATGGGATGCTGAGCGCACATTACTGTTAAATGCCGCAGTGATTTCACTTGCGGGAGCAGTGCTGGGAGCATTTGTAAACAAAAAATGGTTCCTGCTTTCAGCAGCTGCCGCAGTCATGTTGGGTGAACAGGCTTTAACTGGCTGGAGTCCTGCATACGGCATGATGAAAAAATTAGGTAAGCGTTCAAAAGATGAAATAGCGAGGGAACGTTACGGACTGAAAGCAATGAAGGGAGATTTTAAAAATGTATCTGATCCTGCGAAGGTGTGGGAATCTACAGAATAATTTTTTTGTTTTCCTGTGTTACTTTAAAGTTTAAACAGTTCCTGATAGCTATCGGGAACAATTCATATCCTTGAGAAATCGAAGAATTAGAACAGAGAAATTGTCTTGCCGATCAGGAATATAATTTACTCCGCCATAGCAAGTTCAGCAAAACGGTGCAGGATTTCTTCTGATGATTTTTGCTGAAGTATATTTGGTTTGGTTAGTTTGCTTTTTGACTGTTGTTTTTTGTTTCTTTTCTTTTTTCGACCGGCTTGTTTAATAACTCTGATGGCGCTGAAATAATTTCTACTATTAACCCGGTATTTTTTTGACAGCATTTTCATAAGCGGAGTAAGCTTGCATGCGATCAACTGCATACATTCATCGAGGAGCTTTGAAATAAGAAAATTAAATTTCATTGCATCTTGTTTGCTATTATCTTTTTGCTGCATCAGGTTTTCATACTTCTGAATGTTATCATGAAGTTCAACCAGGAGATTTGTATCAAAGTCAACAAAAGATAGACCTTTGGTACGCTGAGCAGTACGTAAAATTTGTTTGCAGCGGTTAAGCATCTCCGGCTCCACAGAACGAAAAAGATCACTGTAGCAGTACTTAACAGCGTTTCGTAAAACTTTATTTTTTGTGATATTGGCAAAAGAGAGCAACCCCGCGGAAACCAGGAAAGCAGATTCGCAAAGGGTTTGCCGCGAATGAAGTTTCATATCACGGTATGAAGCTCCCCTGCCGCCTTTGATTTTCATATTTTCAAGCTTGTCTATCCGTAAAAACAATTGCTTTAAAATAATTTTTGCAGCGGGTATGCCGTCACAAAACTCTTTATTCAGGGGATAAAAAGAGTTTTTTAAAAATACAAGCATTTTTAATTGTAAAGCTTCCTTTTGTGTCATGGTATTTGATTTTAAAAATAGGTTACGAAGAATAGAAAAATAGGTTTCGTATTTCAATTATTTTATTTAGAAAAAGATAGTGCACTTCTTTTATTCGCGGTGAAATAAATATAATGGTGTCGTAAAATATTTAAAAGTACTGCAGCATGAAAAGGAATTGATGAAGATTAAAAGTTCGTGTTGCAAGAAGAAAATATTTTGCAGCAGCATAAAAATTTCTTCTGCATGAAATGAAATTGAATTTGCATGAACTCTACAGTTAAAAGACAGATATTAAAACTTAATTGATCAACATCCGGAAATAAATGACAGGAATTATTTTTTAATTTCCAATGATGTAAAATAAAAAGACAGTCATGTGCTAATAAAAGATCATCATGTACAATCAAAAGTCAACCATGTACATTTAATAAACGAACATTTAAAGTTCGATGACACACTTGAAGATTGCAGTTTCTCACTTTTAAAGTCCAATTCTTCTTTTGAACAGTGCGATGTTAGTTATGGTCAATGCAGTTATTCATTTTTAGTTTTATGTTTCGGTTTTGCAGTGCGTACTTCCTGCTTTTTATGCTGCCATGACTTATGCGGTTCCGCTAACCGGATGAAAGATTGGGATAAAAGGAGATACGTTTAGGTAAAAATTCATACATTCGCTAAAAATCAGTTTGTGAGGATACATTAATTCTAAAATTCTATAAAGTGAGATTTAAGTATGCTCTAAGTGATTTCTAACCCTACAATTATTATTTGAGGTGTTGATGCGCTAATATAATAGGTTTGAAAATATTGAATGCAATAAAATAAAATATTCGTTAAAAGCTGAATTTTATTTTAAAAATTGGGTAATCTTAACTCCTTTTTTCTCTATAAACAATAAAAAAGCTGCAATCATTGAAACGATTTTGTCAGCAAATAAGTGAATAATTCTTTTCATAATGTTATTATCGGTTTTGTTGAAGATTATTATAAATAAGCATGCCAGTCTATCCTCTTCAAAAAGAAATTATTAACAACTTAATATTAGTAAATATAATTCTGGTATTAAACTCCCCTCCCTCCAAATGTGGATTAATTTGGAGTTTTAAAAGAAGCAGTAGATGTAACGGAGCCTTTGAATAATTTCCTGGTAACTTGTTTTGTGATGATTGACAACTTGTTTGAAAGCAACCTCCGAACTCAGCACAAAGTTCCTTCAAAATGGCGGCCAGGTCGCTTTACCAAAGTTCGCCATTCCCGGCAAGTGCTGGCAGGGATATTTTGTTGATGCGGATAACAACACTTTCGGAATATTGAAGTGGATGAGAAAGCGAAATAAAATAATACTTCATAAATTCCCGATGCGTTTCGACCGGGTACTGAATGAATACATGAAACCCGGATACATAAATTTAAAAGCGAAAGTTTTCTGCAAATACCCCTAAATGGATTATCTTTACAGGGATAATTTTAACAATTTAAAATAAATAACATGGAACAATTAATTAAAATGGTTTCAGAAAAAACAGGTATTTCTGAAGCACAGGCAACCACAGCAGTAAGCACGGTGGTATCGTTCTTAAAAGACAAAATGCCAGCCGGCATAGGAGCGCAGGTAGAATCTTTTATCAGCGGAGGAGGAGCTTCAACAGGCAACATTGTTGAAGGGATGAAAGACAAGGTTACCGGTATGTTTGGCAAGTAATTAAAAACTGAAAAAGGCCGGACATATTTGTCCGGTCTTTTTTATTCAGCAAAACAAAAACTTTATGTCTATAGAAAAATTTAAAGAAGAAATACAATCAGCCTTTGCCTTCAGCGGAAAAAAGATTACGCTTGGCGGTGCGGCTTATGACAAAAAAATAATCAGCGGATTGACTGTCAGTATCCCGTTGTCAACAATAAACAGGCACGGATTAATAGCAGGAGCTACCGGGACCGGAAAAACAAAAACCATTCAGCGGTTTGCAGAATCATTATCCGAACAGGGAGTAAATGTGCTGCTTATGGATATTAAAGGAGATATCAGCGGCATTTCAAAAGCAGGAACTGAAAATTCAAAGATTAAAGAACGAATGGATATGATCGGACTTCCATGGTCACCTGCTGAATATCCCACGGAACTGATGAGCATTTCAAACGAAAAAGGCGCGAGGCTCAGAGCCACTATTTCGGAATTTGGCCCTGTGTTATTTTCAAAAATTCTTGAGCTTAATGATAACCAGGAAGGGGCTATTGCTATTGTGTTTAAGTATTGCGATGATAAAAAAATGCCCTTGCTCGACATCAAAGATTTTCGCGCTGCCATTCAACATGTATCTGCCGGAGACGGAAAAAGGGAAATAGAGCAAAATTATGGCGCCATTTCATCTGCCACAACCGGGGTGATTATGAGAAAGCTTCTGGAATTAGAGCAACAAGGTGGTGATAAATTTTTCGGAGAGAAATCATTTGACGTGGAAGACCTGATGCAAAAAGATAAAGATGGAAAAGCATTCATCAACATTCTGCGATTAACCGACATACAGGACCGTCCGAAATTATTTTCAACTTTTATGCTGTGTCTGCTTGCAGAAATTTACAGCAAGTTTCCTGAAATTGGTGACAAAGGAGAACCAAAGCTTGTGATTTTTATTGACGAAGCACATCTTATTTTTAAAGAAGCTTCAAATGCATTGCAGCAGCAGCTTGAGACTATTATAAAATTAATCAGGAGCAAAGGAGTGGGTATTTATTTCTGCACACAGGCTCCGACTGATATTCCTGATATAATTTTAAGTCAGTTGGGAACAAAATTTCAACATGCCCTGCGCGCATTTACCGCAAAAGACAGAAAAGATATTAAGCTGGTTGCAGAAAATTTTCCCTCTTCAGATTATTACAAAACTGATCAACTGATAACGGAATTAGGGATTGGCGAAGCGTTAGTTACCGTATTAAGCGAAAAAGGAACCCCCACTCCACTTGTACATACCATGATGTGCGCACCTCAATCAAGAATGGATGTGCTGACCGCTGCTGAAATGGATGAAAAAATTTCTTCTTCTGAAATTGCAAAAATTTATAACGAAGTAATTGACAGGGAAAGCGCCTACGAAATATTAAAAGGAAAAATCGCTCCGGCAGAGAAACCTGCCGCCACACTTGTTGAAAAAGAAGCAACGGAAAGCACAGACGGAAATTTTTCAGGTGTTGGTGATACCATAAAAGCGATTGCAAACAGCAGCTTAACAAAAACTGTTTTCCGCGAGGTAACAAGAGGGCTTTTAGGCATTCTGATTGGTACACCAAAGCGAACCACTACTCACAGAAGATCAAAAAGTATCTGGTAAATTTTCTTTTTGTAATAAAAATCAAGAATTCCACTTTATACTATAAAGAAATTTAAACCCCTTTCGCTTCCACTATAAACTTACCGTTCATCTTGCTGTAATGTCCCGGATACGTGCACAAAAATTTATATTCACCAACCGCAGGAGCTGCAAATGTTATAGTAGTTTTTTCACCGGGCATAGTCATTTTAGTAGCTATCAGCACTTCGTCAAGATTCGGAACAAATTGATTGGCTATGCCTGCTTTCACTGATTCATCAGCAACTTTTTGCATGGCATCTTTTTCAATCAGCACAAAATTATGCTGCATGGATGAATCTTTTGAACCATTAATAAGTGTGAGCTTTACGGTTGATCCTGCAGTTACTTTCAGCTCGGTTTGATCGTAGCTCATTTCAGCCATCGAGTTTCCAAGAGTTTTTAAAGTGATTTCTACAACAGGTGCATTTACATCAATCGCTTTAGGATCATAAGCAGGTGTTTCCTCTTTCAGGAACGAACTTCCTGATGTTTCAGTCGATTTTTCTTTTTTTTCATCTCTGCAGGAGACGAATACAACCGTTATTGCGAGAACGATTGACAACAAATAATTTTTTGATTTCATATTGTATTTATATTTTGGAGTTAAATGACAGTAAAGATAAACATTTTGTTCAGATACAATTTTCCCTGAGAAGCCATGTATTGCATTGAACTCATCCGCCAATTAAATCCTGATTCCGATTACCAGCACATCATCCACCTGTTCATTGCTGCCTTGCCATTTATCAAAAAAATCTTTCAGGTAAACTTTTTGTTCGTTCATTTTCATTTCGCGGATAGAGACCAGGATTTCTTTAAATTTTTTTGTCATCAGCTTTTTTCCTTTTTCACCTCCGAACTGGTCTGCATAACCGTCTGTAAAAATATAAAAAGTATCATTCGTATTCAACTTCACATTGTTTAGAAACGATCCGCTTCTTTCCGAGTAGGTTCCTCCAATATTAATTTTATCAGGCTTGATGGATTCGATCTCATTATTGCGAACAATCCACATCGGCCTGTTGGCTCCTGCAAACTGTACGCTGTTGTTTTTACGGTCTATGCAGCAAACAGCTACATCCATTGCATGATGGGATTCATTTTCAGTTTGCTTTAAAGCGGAAATTACTGAATGGTGCAGGTGATCCAAAATAAGTGCAGGAGAAGTAATTCCCTTTTCATTCACTATTTGATTGAGCAATGAAATTCCCATCATGCTCATGAGGGCACCTGCCACACCATGACCCGTGCAATCAGCGGCAACAACTATAATATGATCGCCACCCGTTCCGATCCAGTAAAAATCACCCGATACAATATCTTTCGGGTGATACAAAATAAAACTTTCGGGTAAAAAAATCTTTATTTTATTTACAGGAGGAAGAATTGCTTCCTGCAATTGTTTTGCATAATGAATGGAATCAAGAATTTCTTTGTTCTTGATTTCAATTAAATTTTTCTGATGAATGATTTGAGCAGTTCGTTCTGTAACCTGCTGTTCGAGCATTTCATTCTGGTGAAGAATAAGTTTTTCTTTTTCCTGCAAATTTTCCAATGCCTGTTGCTGCGCTTCGGCTTTTTCAAGAAGTGCTTTTTCAAGATTGCTTTTTGCGTCAATACCCTGTTTCATAATGTCCATTTCGCGAAGTGCTTTCGCAAGGGTTGTGGACAAATCATCAAAATCAATCGGCTTGGTAATAAAATCGAAAGCTCCGCGATTCATTGCTGTGCGTATATTGGTCAGATCGCCATAAGCGGAGATCACCACAGTCTTTTGCAAAAAATTAAGCTCCCTTATTCTTGTCAGCAATGTAAGTCCGTCCATAACGGGCATATTGATGTCGGTAAAAACCAAATCAATTAATGCATCCGATTGAAGTTTTTCAAGAGCCACTTCTCCGTTTTCGGCAAAGTCAAAAGCTAATTCTCCTTTTTTTATTTGTGAACGAAATATCTGGGAAATGAGCCGTTGCACATCAGGTTCATCATCTACAACTAAAATTTTGTTCATTTATAAAATAAAAAAAATCCTGTTAAAAATTTTCTCAAAGGTCACACTTTTTAAACTCTTATCCCAATCACCAGCACATCATCCACCTGTTCATTATTAGTTTTCCAGGTTTCAAAATGGTTGTGCAGCCGTTTTTCCTGTTCAGGCATGGATAAATCATGAATGGAAAGCAGCAGTTCTTTAAATTTTTTAGACATCAGCTTTTTCCCTTTTTCACCTCCGAACTGATCCGCATAACCATCCGAAAAAATATAAATGCAATCATTTGTTTCTAATTTTATTTCATGCTGCTTGAATTTTTCTTCGTGCTGAATCTGCAAACCGCCAATCGGGAATTTATTTGGTTTGTACACCTGTAATTGGTTATTCCTGATCAGCCATAGTGGACGGTGCGCCCCGGCATAGTGAACAATTTTGTTTTGCATATCAAAAGCGCATATAGAAATATCCATGCCGTCATTTGAATCTGTTTCTTTTTGTTTCAGCGCATGAATAATTCCTTTATCTAATTCATCAAGAATCAATGAAGGCGCGGTTATATTTTTTTCATTAATGATCTGGTTCAATAGCGAGCTTCCTATCATGCTCATGAATGCGCCTGCCACGCCATGTCCTGTACAATCAGCTGCGGCAATCAGCACCTTATTATCTTTTTGCGCAAAGCCGTAAAAATCTCCGCTCACAATATCCTTGGGCAAATAGAGAATGAATGCCTGTTCAAGCGTTTTATAAATTAATTTTGTGTCAGGCAGTATGGCTGATTGAATTCTTTTTGCATACGTTAAGCTATCGGTGATTTCTTTGTTTTTAATTTCAATTACTTCTTTTTGATGAACCACTTCTGAGGTTCGTTGGTCAACTTTTCTTTCGAGTTCCGCATTTTGATTTTCGAGCAGTTGCTTTTTTTCTTTTTCCTGCTGGATTGTTCTTTCTGACAAGTCTGCAATTTCTATCAATTGCTTTTTTAACTGTTTACCCGTTCTTGCAAAATCGCGGGAGAGATATAATGTCATTGCGAAAGGCAAGCCAAGAATAAAACAACTTCCGACAATAGCTCCGGTATTGTTTGGAATCCTGAGTCCGCTGATATTAAATTCATCAGGCAAATTCGAGGAAACTATTCCCGCTAACGGAGCGAGCAAAACCACCATGGCAAAAATCCATGCTCCGTCTTTCTTTTTCCGGATTGCCTGGAAGATGACACGAAGAATTTCAAATGATGCTATTATAAATAATACCAACACCATAACGGCCCCGACTTTGAGGTTGTCCGACCATAAACATATTAAGGATAACATGAATGATCCGAAAATGAACCAAAATATTTTTAAACGTTTGCCGTAAAATATTCTATGCAACATGCCGACTAAAGCCACGAAAATGAAAGGAACAGCATACGCCAGCAGTTTTAATGTTATAAAGTTGGAAGCAAAATCCGTTGTAGAAAGTAAATGATAAATGCCATAAGTAAGACCGAATACTCCAAAGCAATATATGCTGTAGGTGAGATTGATCCTGTTTTGCCTGTTAAAAACAAACAGCACTAAGTGAAAAAAACTAAGTGTTAAAAAAATTGCAGCAAAAAATATTAAGGGAAAATATTTTGAAAGGTCAGTTGCATCAGCAATTTCTTCGTTAATGTGTTTAACTGAAATGCTGAACATTTTTCCTAAACTAATTCCTCTTTCCGTTATATCAGTCTTATGAAAATCAGAATACCTTACTGCAAAAACATGTTCTTTTGACTCAGTGAATGAAAAAGCATAGGGGTTTTGATATATGGTAAATTCTGCTTTTTCGATTTCTTTGTTCTTACCGGGAGTTCCATAGCTGTTCAAAAATTTCCCATCGAGGTAAACATCTGCTGCTGCACCATATAATCTGATATAAAAAGCAAGCGGAATATTGATCAGTGATGAATCTATCTGAAAATGCATTCTGTACCATGCAATACTTCCTTTTCGTTTTTTATTTTTTTTTATTGAGTCATCTGCAAATTCACTCCAACTTCTATCATCATAATTCTCTTTTGCCCACGCAGTATTATCCCCCGGCTTTACTTTCCACGGATTGCTAAATTTAACAAGGTTATCAATGCTTTCAAGCAATTTCATAGTGGAGTCAGCCACAGCAACCCGGCCTTCATCATAACCCGAAACAAAATCGCTTAAGTTAACATGGATGTTAACATTGGAATCTTTATCATTTACACCCTTTTTTAAAGAATCGCTTTGTGCATCTGAGATGAAATGAAAAAACCCAAAAAGAAAAACAAGAAAACTGTACCGGAATGTTTTTGTCATATTGAAATGCAAAGCAAGTAAAAGTAGAAATTAAATTAGTACGCCTAAAATATTTTCTTTAAAATCATAATAAACCTTTTTAATTTCAAAAACAAATTTACATTTGCATAAACTTCAAACCCCATCCGTTGTGAAAGATATTTATAATCTCTATAAAGATTTAGAACGTGATGAAATTATCCTTTCATTCAAGGGTGATATTACACAGGATCTGCTTTCGTCTGTATTCAGCATCATGGAATCGAGGCTGGAACACGAGGACAATGAGCCGCATTTGAAGAAAAAATTTTATCATATTTTAATTGAGTGCCTGCAGAATCTATATCATCACAATGAAACCATGCCGGTTGATTTAGACGTACCAGCCAATGAAGGAAGCGCTTCTGCTATTTTTATGATCGGGCGCGGTGAGGATAATTGTTTCAGGATTATTACCGGGAATTATATCATGAATTCAAACAGCGAGGAATTAAAAGCAAGGCTTGATAAAGTAAACGGTATGAATGCTGAACAACTTCGTGCTTATTATCTTGATAAATTAAATACCACCGAATTGTCTGATAAAGGCGGAGCCGGTTTGGGAATGATAGACATTGCAAGAAAATCAGGACATAAAATAGATTATAATTTTAATAAAGTTTCAGATAAATATTCTTTTTTCAGCCTTGCTGTTACGGTGAAATAAAAAATAATTACGACATTTACTCAGCTTTTAAAAATGGAAAAATTAACGATTGAACAAGGTACTAAAACCCCTTACATACACTTTTCGCATGAAGACGGAATGCTGGAAATAAAAGGAAAATCAATTCCTGAAAATTCCATTGAGTTTTACCGCCCGGTGTATGCATGGTTAGATGAATATGCTTTACACCCGAATAAAACAACAAATATTATTATCCAGCTGGAATATTTTAATACAAGCTCATCCAAATGCCTGCTGGATATTTTCCGCAGACTTGAAACGGTGAAAAAAAATTCTCCGGGCGATGTAACTGTTACCTGGAATTATGAAGAAGATGATGAGGACATGATGGAAGCGGGAGAGGATTATCAAACGATAGTGAAGCTGCCTTTTACGATTAAAAAAGTGCAATAACCTGGTTTTTTCTTAATCTAATATTTTACACGGAGGATTCACCGGTGGTGTTTCTTCTTGCAATTTTTTCTTTTACCCAATTACTGAAATTGCTGATTCCTCTCAGCGATTTTTTAAGCACATCGAAATAAAGCGCAATGGCAAGCGTGAACGTCATCATGGAGATTACACAAAAATTCACCATCCATGTACTGTAATAATTTCCAAAAACGTTTTTACGTGATACAAAAAACTGTGCGCGGATAAAAGAGTCGTAGGGGCCATCTAAATAAACCGGTTGATACCTGCTAATCAATTGATGGTTGTCCTCCACCAAGCGATCAACAACAAATGTATTGAGAACAAAGTCAGTTAAAAAAATGTTGGTATAATCTTCGGATAACCGGTTTAATTTATCCTTTCCGGTTTTAGTATTTGAAAGTGTTGTCACCAGTTTATTTTTTTTTGACTCTGCCCTGTTATATACGCTATTATACTGTTTTTTTAACCCGGCAAGATATTTTTTCAATTCCTTATAAAGCAAGGAATCAGTCGAAAGGTTTTTTAACTCTGCAAACCTGTTAAAACTGTTTAACGGATTCATTGCTGATTCTTTTTTTAATTCATTTTGTAAAAGAAAAATATCACCACTTGATGCCGTACTGTTTTTATTAAAATGTATGGTATCGAGCTTATCCATTAATTTTTGAAGAACGTTGCTTTTGAAATCGGCATTGTTCTTTTCTTTATCAGCATCAAAAAAAATCCGTTCATACTTATTATTCTTAAATTGATTTACTGCCAGTGCCTCAAAAGCCCAGCGCGAAGCCATGATTTCGCCAATTACAGGAACGCGATCCTGCACCGTTACAAAAGGATTGAGGTTTTCAAATTTGACAAACACTCCGCTTAAAATTATTTGCGGAATAATCAGCAGCGGGATTAAAATATAGATAGTGACTGCTGAATCAAACGCTGAAGAAATATTCAATCCCAGAAGATTTGCAAAGCATGACACTGAAAATAACATCAGCCAATAATCAAACATCATGTCTTTGATTCCGAACATAGCATTCCCGATCAATACGTACGTAAAAGTTTGTATCGCAGAAATTAAAAACATAACCGAGATTTTTGACAGCAGGTAGCTGCTGCGGCTGAGATTAAGAAATGCCTCGCGCTTTAAAATTTTCCTATCACGGATTATTTCTTCTGCGCTAACGCTCAATCCCATAAAAAGGGCAACTATTACACTCATAAAAATAAACGGAACAAGGTTCAGGTTTTCACGAAAAATATAATGGTTTCCGTCTTTAGCATACTTCAAAAAATAAGAAAGCAGGAAGGCAAGAAAGGGTGCTTCAAGAAAATTAATCAGCAGGTACTGTGTATTTTTAAGCTTTGAAAGCAAATCGCGCTGAATAAAAACACCAACCTGTCTTAACCGCGATGGTTTTTTGTTTTCACTTTTCGGAATGGGCTTTTCTTTTTGTTTGTTGCCAATTCCATTTCCGGTCACAAAGTTTTCCCTGAAATATTGATTCCATTCAGGTGGCGAAATTTTCCTGGTTGGCGTAGGATTGCCAAACTCATCCAGCACTTTTGACTGTATGATTGAAAATACCTGCTCAGGATTAATATTGCCGCACGTTCCGCATTCACCTTCATCAGCATCAGCATAGTTGGCCTTTGTTTTAAAATAAATAAGAGAATCAGAGGGGTTTCCATAGTAAATAGGGTAGCCGCCCATATCAAGAATAAGAAGCTTGTCGAACAGCTTAAAAACATCAGACGAAGGTTGATGAATTACTACAAACACGAGTTTGCCGCTGATGGCAAGCTGCTTCAAAAGGTCCATAACATTTTCTGCATCCAGCGATGATAAACCTGACGTGGGTTCATCCACAAACAAAACACCCGGAGTGCGTATAAGCTCTAATCCGATATTTACTCTTTTACGTTGTCCGCCACTGATCATTTTATTGAGCACGTCACCTACTTTAAGATCTTTTATCTCATAAAGCCCCATTACTTCAAGTAGCTCATTCACTTTCTTTTCTATCGCTTCATCATCCAAGTTTCCAAAACATAATTTACTGTTATAAAAAATATTTTGATAAACGGTCAGCTCTTCCATCAGCAAATCATCCTGAGGCACAAAACCAATCACACCTTCCATTTTTCTTTTTTCTTTGTGAATGTTGTACCCGTTAATGGATACTTCGCCACGCACAGGATGCTGGTTGCCGTTTAAAATATTAAGAAGAGTGGATTTTCCTGCACCACTCCCTCCCATTATACCGATAAGATTTCCCGAGCTGGAAGAAAAGCTCAGGTTGTGCAATCCTTTTTTTCCGTTTTTGAAAACAAATTCAATATTGTCTGCGGCCAGGGTAATTTCAGAATTCCTGTTGTCATCAGCAAAACTGCGGGCAACATCACTGTAATAAACAGGCCGCACCTGAGCGCCCCTTATTACCGAACCGGGAGAAAAAACATACACGGTATCATTTAAAAAAATCTGGCCGTTCAGCGTAAGCTGGTTGCTGCCGAAAAATTTTGCGAAGAATAATCCGGCAGATTTAATGTTGAGTATCCACAAATCACCCTGCAGGGTTTCATTTACTGTGGATTTTGCACGATGCACCTTTTGTTCAATGCTGTTGCTGATCAATAGAAATTCAGGCTGGTCAAAAGCGGGTGATGAACCCCGGGATGAGGCAAACGATACGCATGTTTTGTATTCATTATCTTCAATGTGAAATGTATTTGCAACCAGTGACAGCACCTCGGCTTCAAGCTCTGAAATACCTTCGCCCGAAGAATAAGCAAATTCAATCAATCTTAACAATACAATGTATTTTTGCTTTTTATCCAGCTCGCTGTTTATGTCAATACAGATGCGTAATACTTTCACAGAAGTGACCGAAATTCTTTTCTGAATTTTATTAGGGTCCGCTTTGCCCTGCAAAAATTTTAAATGATCATCAAAAATTTCAAGATAGTTTCGTGCGCTTGCATGGCTCAGTTGTTGCCGTAAAAAAGCTTCCACAATATTTCTTCCATGTGCTGTGAGCCTGTCGGCATTAGCAACAATAGCAAAAAGCTGCATCAGTGCTTTTAAAATCTTATCACTCATAGGTTACGACTCCGAATCGGTACGAAAATACGAATTACGAACTATTTCACTTGCTTTTTTTTGTTCCCGTAAAATAAAACAAAAGCCTGTTCCGGTTAACAGAACAGGCTTTTTATAATTATTAATTTTTAATTTCTAATTTCTAATTTCATTCTTCAAAGAAGAACCAACATTTATTTCAACTGATAATATTTGCCCTTATCATTCCAAGATTTTTTGAAAGCTTCTGTAATAACTCCTTTGATATGTCGGCTGAACTGTGTGGCTGTTTATAGATCAGCAGAAGGTTTTCAAAATCCTTATTGATTTTTGCCAGCTCTTCATTGTCTTTAAATGCTGCAAGGATTTTGGTAATATTTTCAAGAAATAAACGCTGCTCCCAAACACGGTTGTATAAATTTTCATTCTCAGGCGTGCGTTCTGAATTTTTAAGCAGCTCCAAAGTAATGTGCTGGCATTCTATCCAACTGCCGGCTAATATTTCACTTGCTGTTTCGAGGCGTTCATTCGATCTCAGGTAAGCATCGGTCGTTTCATATATTTCATTAATCACACGGGTAAGCGAATCCTTATTGTTTGAATTATTTTGAAAACGGCTCACATAACGGTTAAACGTTTCAGACATATTAAGATTTCCTGCAAGCATTTTGGTAGATTCATAATATTTAATGGATTCAAGGGTGCGGCTGTTCACCACGAGATAACCCATATCCACACCATAAATTCCATAATTAAATGCCTGTTTTAAAGAGCTATGATAATTATTTGCATTTTCTGCCGGGTTAAGCAAACCAAGATTAATCGGAAGATTGGACTTTGCAAATTCGTCAAGCACTTTAATCAGCGGTGGCAAATTCGAAATGGTTGCTTTAAACTGATAATCTGCAAGGTCATTCACCGGTGTGGTATCAACTGCAGCCACAGCAGCTGTATCATTAGCCTGCTCATCTTTCTGCTCCTTGTTACCGCAGGAACAGAAAATAATGGAAACTGCAAACGCTGAAGTTATGACCAATTTTATGTTTTTCATACTTATTAGTTTTCAGCAAACCTACATGATTTTTTTAAATCATCAATTCTTAAATTAAAAAAAAATAATGTTCATGTAAAAATTTGGCGGGCGGGCTGGATCCAGGTTAGCGTTCAGAATAAAAGAAGCTGTCGCAAAAAGACCGCTTCTTTTTTTACGCATTTACTAAAAATTCAGGAAAGCACGATGTATGATAACACTTTACACAGCCGGGAAAAGATAAAACATCCCTTGCTCATTTTTCTTTAATTTCGCAATTTAAAAATAGTTTTATACATAAAGAAAGCTATCCGCCTGGGTTGAACAGCTTTCTTTTTCGAAATATAATTCTTTATCCAGTATACCGTCAGGACTGCTCCACAAGACCGCAGTAAAACCGGTGGACGCTGCTTTAATTGAACGCACTTTTGAAATGACACCCAAAGGAAAATCAGGTACCGCACTGAAAGCAATTTTAACAACACGCTCAAAAAACTCGACAACAGTTTAAATAATGCCATCTATGAATACAGAACATTGACCGCTCATATTGCATCATTTGATCCCCGTTATGAAATTCTCAGGGATGAAAAAAAACTGTTTATATTAAAAAAATCAGTTAGCAAAATCTTTTGCCTGGACAAAACTTTCTAATAAAAATCCTGGAAAACCTGTCCTGGTTTTTCCGGAGATTCAATGTTAATATTTACTTTCGTAAAAAACTAAAGCCTGTCCATGAATCTAAAAAGTATCTTCTCCAAAATCCGTCCGAATGGAAATGGAGCATCGGCAAAAACCGGTGTTGTGGTAATTATTGATGCCGAAAACGTAAGCCCTAAAAACATTCATGCCTATTTAAAAGAAGTGACTGCTTATGGAACTATAAGCATCAAAGAAGCTTATGGCAGCGGCACCATCCTCGCATCTGCGGCATGGAAAAATGCGCTTCTGCTTCATACCATAGAGCCGCGGCAGGTGCTCAATGTTAAAAAAGGAAAAAATACTTCCGATATTGAAATTGCCGTGAGAGCAATGGAATTGCATTACGAAGAAAAGCCCGCTCTTATCTGTATCATCTCCGGAGACAGTGACTATTCTCCTGTAATGCAAAAGCTGCGTTCCAAAAAGCAGGAAGTACTGGTGATTGCAAAGGAAGTTCCTGACAGCTATTACCATTCAACAGGTAATTTAATTTTAGAAAAAACCATACAGGGTATCCCCAAAACCGATGCGCAAAGCACACCAAAAAGAAAACCCGTTCGCAAACCTGCGTCCGTTTCAACTAATCGTCCGGCAACTGCTTCACAAAAGGCCGAAGTTAAAGCGGTGGACGCTGCTTTAATTGACCGCGCTTTTGAAATGACACCCAAAGGAAAATCAGGTTATCCCACAGCAGGCAATTTTAACAGCACCCTCAAAAAGCTCCACAGCAATTTCAATTATGCCAACTACGGATACCGATCATTCACCGCTTTTATTACATCACTCCATCCACGTTATGAAATTACCAGGGATGAAAACAAAACTGTTTTTGTTAAAAAAATCGGTTAGCAAATCTTTTACCCGGGGAAGACTTTTTAAAAAAAATCCTGAAAAGATTCAAGGTTCAATTTGCATACATATCCAGTCATGATTTGCAGGAACCGTTGCGGAAAATTCAAACCTTCGCTACCTGTATAACTGAAAAAGAAAAAGAAAATTTATCTGAAAACGAAAAAGATTTAATTAAACGGATGAAGGATTGAGCCGAACGGATGCAGTCGTTGATTGAAGATTTACTTGCATATTCACGTAATCATGCATTAGAACGTGATTATAAAAAAGTAAATCTCAATGATGTTATTGAAAAAGTAACGCAGGACCTAAAAGAAGAAATTCAACAGAAACATGCAACTTATGAGAGCCATAAAATATGCGAAGTAAATATTATTCCTTTTGAGTTTCAACAACTGTTTTATAATCTCATCAGCAATTCGCTGAAGTTTTCAAAGCCTGAACGACCCTTGCTCATCACGATAGACAGTGAACATGATAAAAGCAAAAAATTTGAAAACAAAAATCTTAATAGTAATATCAGCTTGTCATATAACTTTTGCAGATAATGGAATAGGTTTTGAACCGCAATACAATGAGAAAGTATTTGAATTATTCCATCAGCTGCACAAAAAAAGTGAATATAACGGAACAGGTATAGGACTCGCCATTGATAAAAGAATTGTAGAAAATTACAACGGCATTATTACAGCAAAAGGAGAACCGGGAAAAGGCGCAACCTTTGATATTTTTCTTCCTGTTTAAGACTTATTATTTCCTTTTACGCAGTTTATAGAAAAGTCCAACGACTATAACCGCAATTCCCAAACCAGCCCACCACGTCAGAGTCATAGAAGTTTATTTTTTTCCCATTCTACTAGCAAGAAAAATTATTAATGCGATGACAAGCACCACAATAAAAATTCCAACACCCATCCCTGCTTTAAATATTCCGCCAACAACAGCACAACTGGAAAATGCAGTGAGAAATAAAAATGCAAGTGCGATAAAGAGTAATTGATTTTTCATGTGTTAGGATTGTGCTGATAGTTTTTCGCCTGCTTTATTTTTGATTTCATCAACTTTCTCTTTTCCTATATCAACCAAATTTTCGGCTTCGCTTTTTACGTATTCCATTTCGTTGGCTGCTTTTAAAACAACATCTTCAAATTTGCTTTTTAAATTATCCATATAATCTTCTCCCAATTTAGAAATTTTTTTACGTGTGTTTATTCCTTTGTCGGGAGCAAATAAAATTCCCAATGTTACACCTGCGGCCGCGCCTGCTAATAGTCCAAATAATACTTTTGACGAATTCATATTGATTGTTTTTAGTATTGTTGATAATTTGATTGTTTGTTAAACAGGTTTTCTGCCCTGAATAATTCGGAAAAGAATTGCTATAATAGCTATAACGAGTAAAAGAAGAATGATTGAACCTACGCTGTAGGCAAAAAAACCTATTGCCAAACATATTATCAGGATCACAGCGACAGCATAAAGAAGATTTCCCATAATATTTATTTTTGGTGTTATATTTATTTTAAATTATTGATCATGTATTTCGATAATAATGCCAAAAGGAAAGTAAGCCCTCCCTTTTCAGTTTTATGAGAGGAAAATTTTTTATTCTGAAAGTTATTTGAGCTCCGAAAGATTATCCTTGATAGGGGAATTAAATATACAAAATGTGGTAAATTCACCCTTATTATTATAATATCATTGATCTATAGCTATCGCAAAATCTAAAAGAGAAAAGGAAAATTATTCCAAAGCATGAATTAATTGGGAGCGGATGGAAGACATAGAACCGGCTTTTGTGAGGAAAAATTTTGCGCCCATTTTTAAAGACTGTTTTTCGGTGGGGGGATCGTTGGAGGTTGTAAGGATGACAACAGGGATACCCTTGTACGCATTAATCTTTTTTAGTTGTGCGAGGCATTCCAAGCCATTCATGACTGGCATGTTGAGATCGAGCAGAATAAGCGATGGTGGAGCATTTTTTCCGAGATGCCACATTTGCGAAAAGCTTCATGTAAAATCAGGAAAGGAAACTGTGGCGAAGGCAATTCAGCAGATTGTTTGAATTGTGTTTTCCCCAAAACAAAAAATCCACTGTAAATTTTTGATTTACAATGGATTTAATCATCCGTTTGTGATCCCGCAGGGATTCAAACCCCGACTCTTCTGATCCGTAGTCAGATGCTTTATTCAGTTAAGCTACGGGACCAATAAAATGTACGATTTAAGACTTAAAATTTTTTGAGGCACAAAAATATAAAAATTACCTATAATATAGATTTATTACCCATTTCACTTTTCATTCTTTTCCGCTTTTGAAATGGAATCTCTCATACCTGTATCTGCCTGTATGTTTTGCATTTTGTAATAATCCATTATACCAAGATTGCCGTTACGGAATGCTTCGGCCATAGCAAGCGGGATCTGCACTTCGGCTTCAATAACTTTTGCACGTGCTTCCTGTGCTTTTGCTTTCATTTCCTGCTCGGTTGCTACCGCAGCGGCTCTGCGTTCTTCAGCCATTGCCTGTGCTACTTTAAGATCAGCAGCAGCCTGTTCAATTTGCAGCTTTGCGCCAATATTCTCTGCAACATCAATATCGGCAACATCAATGGATAAAATTTCAAATGCAGTTCCGGCATCTAATCCTTTTGCTAAAACTGTCTTTGAAATCATGTCGGGGTTTTCCAACACCGTTTTATGATCGTGTGCAGAACCAATAGTTGTAACAATTCCTTCTCCAACCCTGGCAAGAACTGTCTCCTCACCTGCTCCACCCACCAATTGATTGATATTAGTTCTCACAGTAACACGTGCACGTACAATTAATTGAATTCCGTTCTTCGCAACCGCTGAAACGGGCGGTGTATCAATTACCCTTGGGTTTACTGATAATTGTACTGCATCCGATACATCCCGGCCTGCTAGGTCAATTGCTGTAGCCATTTTAAAAGTCAGCGGAATATTTGCTTTATCAGCAGATATAAGTGCCTTAATTACATTATTTACATGACCTCCTGCAAGATAGTGAGTTTCAATTTCATTTGTTGTCACATTTAATCCCGCTTTGGTGGAGGTAATCATTGCATTCACAACAATGGATGGCGGAACCTTTCGCAATCGCATAAGGATAAGATTCATAATGCTGATTTTCACTCCTGAAAAAACAGCCGTGATCCAGAGATTTACTGGAATGAAATAAAGAAACATGAACAATAATATTATTGCTCCGACAATGGATAAGAGAATAAATGGAATTTGCATGGATGCTGATGTTTAGGTTTAAAGTTTATGCTTTTGATTTTACAATTATTTTATTCGTTAAAATTTTTAAAATAGTAACAGGTGTGTTTGCCTGGATTAGCTCTCCATTGGTCTGGGCTTCGATTCTTTTCTCACTCACCATTACTGTTCCCATCGGGCGCAATGCGGAAACAGCAATTCCTTCATCGCCTTCTTTTAAATCAAACTGATCAACTTCATTCGTTTTACCTTTCAATGAATCTTTCAAACCGAACCGTTGCCATGCTTTTGATTTAAGAGAATAAATTATTGCTGCTAAAGTTAGTGCTGCTGTGGATAGTGCCGTATAATTTCCAATTATTGAGCCTTGGGTTTTGTACATCCATGCAATTCCGGTAACAATCAGAATACCTCCGATAATTCCTGAAATTAATCCCGGCAGAATCAATATTTCAAGGACTATTAAAACAATTCCTATCAGTATGAGAAGAACAATGGAAGTAAATAACATCGGTCACTTATTAAGCGTCAAAGGTATTATATTAAGTTGAGGAACGTGAGAAAGTGGGAAAGTGGGAAATCTATTATTGCAACTTAAACAGTCAACGTTTTATGTTATTCAATAGCAGCAGTCAACCCCCTGTCCTGAAAAGCTTCACACATAGGTTTTAGTTTTTTTGCAGAACCGTCTTTAACAGAACATTTGCCTTTATAATGTACAAGATAAGTGCATTGTTCAGCCTGCAGACGGCCATGCTTGCAGACTTCAATGAGGGAATCAATTACAAAATCAAAAGTATTTACTTCATCATTGTACAGCACCAAATGATTTTCATTTTTTACTTCTTCTTCAAGTAAAACAGTTTCTTCATGATGGGTTTTTCTTTGCCTTTCCATGATTTATTATCCGGTTATTTTATGCAAAGATACTAATGTTGCTAAAAATAAATGTTCCGGCTTAAAAGCAAATGCTTTATCTGACCGTTCATATACTTTTCTCCCTTCCTCAACTTCTGGCTTCAGGCTGTTGCTTAACAGGACCATTTGATTTAGGAGTGCGAAAACTAATTCTTGATTCCTTACCCCTTAAAAGCCGTTCAATGTTTTTTTGATGGGTGATGAGAACCAGGATAGCAATTGCCATAGCAAAAATATTAACTGTGGAAACAGTTTCGTGAAATACATACATAATTATAATGGGATAGGTGATTGCAGCGGTCATCGAACTCAGTGAAACATAATGCGAAAAAATAAGCATAACTGAAAATACGCCTGCACATACAGCTGCCGCCTGAGGGTGAACCGCAGATAAAATACCAAGCAAGGTAGCCACCCCTTTTCCGCCTCTGAAACCAACGTAAACAGGAAAAATATGCCCGAGCAATGCACATATACCAAGTATTAATTTGAAGTTTACATATTGCTGAGATTCCTGCGGATAATTTCCAAATATGGTAGCAAGTTTAACAGCAAGAAATCCTTTGCCAATATCCATTAATAAAACCGGGATACCGGCTTTTTTTCCAAGCACTCTGAAGGTATTGGTAGCCCCTGCATTGCCGCTTCCGTATTCGCGTACATCAATGCCGTAAAACTTTTTTCCTACCCATACTGCAGAAGGAAATGAACCAATCAGATACGCTAAAATTAAGGCGGATATATTGGTGAAATTGATCAAGCCGTGATTAGGAAATTTTGTAAATATGTAACGCTGATAGCCCGTTTAACCGGAAACAAGGGCAATTGCAAATGCAAGTTTAAATTAAAATTTCTAATTAAGCACTGGCAGACTATTCCCATGCAGTGTAAAATTTATTAAGAATTTCGAAATGAAACACAAACCAAGCCGCTTTCTGATTGCAAAACTTTATTCTTTATTTATTTTTGTAAAAAAAATAACATGGAGAAAAGTGCTCTCCGCAGATAGAGAAACAAAGAAATCAACGATTAAGAAAACGGAATGTGAGGTTTTTTTTAAAACTTATAAGATGCACCGATATTAAGATATGAAACTCCATACCCCAACTCCGCATAAGCTCCCCAACTCTTAGAAAAGAAATATCTGCCCCCGATATACAAGGTAAAGTAAATATTGTTGTCATAATTTTCGGAATTATAGGAAACAGAATTATATGGATCATTATCAGAATATTCGTAGTTGACAATATTATAAGAAAGCATTGCTCCGCCATAAAGATCCCACTCATCCGACTCTAAACCGTTATAGTGGTAAGCGCTACGGACTCCTATAACCGTGTAATTCCATTTTTGCGAAACAGTATAAATATAGGTACTCGGAAAATAATAACCTGTTCCTACATATTCATACTTATATCCTTTGAAACCCAAGTACCCTCCTAAACTTATTACTCCCGGTCCGCCCACTGTCCAAACACCGTGCTCGTAACTGGCACTTAGTCCAGGTGTATTGGAGCTGCTTGAGTAACCGCTACCGAGTGCGCTGCCCAAACCTAACCCGGCACTGATTACATTGGTTCCTTTTTGAAATGGTGCCTCTTGCGCATAAACTGTGCTCATTGCGGCAACAGCAAATAATAATGTGATTGTTTTTTTCATTTTTTTAGTTTTTATTTATTTGAGAATCTATTTGTTTTTTCTGCTTTAATTATTCTGCAATATTATTTAAGATTTTATATTGTTGAGCTTTTTTTTTAAAAATCTATTCACAAAAATAAAATGAAAGTAAATAATTATCAAGCTCTGTTCTTCAAGAAGGAAGGAAGCGTTTTTGAAAAAACTGGCGGAAGGGTAACTTCAATCTTTTTTCCGCACAAAAAAAAACCCGCCTTACGGGGCGGGTAAAAATTAATATCAAATTATGGTTTCCTTACAGTGTAATGCGCTCTAACTCCACCTGCATTGCCAACTTTTTTCCGCGTTTTGCTTCCACCGTTTTTGTCACCGTTTGGTGATCCGGTATTTCAAAAGTAACATTATACATCTCTGGCGAAATCTCCATATCCGCCTCACCATTCATTCCTGCATACTGGTTCACCACCTTTAGCGGGTTTTTCACTGCAACTGCCGTAACTTTCGTTCCCGGCAAAGGTTGCTGGCTTTGTTTCTCCAGGATCGTAAAATCAAGCTCTGTCTTATAGGTGCCTAAATTATTTATCTGAAACGATTCCATCAGCATATTAAAAAATTCAGGTGCAGTTGATTTAAACCGCGCAGCTCCTTTTTTCATCTCAGTCATGATGATTGCTCTTCCTGTTTTAATATCCTTCTTAATAGCTTTCGTGGCAAGTTTTTTCGCAATAATGCCTTTTTCAACTGAAGGAATTGCCGCGAAAAAAGTGTCAATGCTTGCTAAATAATTATCAACGTCCTCTATAACCACCCCGTATGGTGCAAGCTGCAAAATCATATCTCGCCCCGTTTTTTCAATAATGCGTGCTCTTTGCACGCAGCCATGCTCATTACCGCGCATCAAATCACTTTCCTGGATATTTACCTTGTCATACAACACAATATCCTGCGGTGTCTGAGCCATAGCATAAGTTTGTATAGCGTTACGAATCTCAAATGACTGGTCAGCCATATTCTGCTGCAATGCCAGCTTAAACCTTCTCAAACCGTGAATATTGATTTGCTGAATTTCAGCTTGCAGCGTCAGGTCTTCAGAAACTAAGCGCCACTTATCCACTATATTTTTGAATGGAACTATTAATTCCCATACCAGAGTGTAATTTCCTAATTGAAGCTCCGTTTGAGCGAATTGATTTTCGATTGCCTTTTCGTGTTTATTCATAACTATTACGTTTTTGATTTTTTAAATTTCTATTGATTTTTTATTTATTGAGTTTATTTTTTAATTAAAGTTTCCGGAGTTTACGATAAAGATTTTAAAAGGTTTGTTTTTTTTTTGAGAATCATGCTAATCATTTAATCCGTTGAATCATGGTTCAGACAATTTCCGGAGTGTAGGTCAAAGATTTTAAAAGGTTTGTTTTTTTTTGAGAATCATGCTAATCATTTAATCCGTTAATCAAGATCGAGACAATTATTTAATTTAAGTTTCCGGAGTGTACGTCAAAGATTTTAAAAGGTTTGTTTTATTTTGAGAAGCATGATAATCATTTAATCATGGTTCCAACAATTTCGGGAGTGTACGTCAAAGATTTTAAAAGGTTTGTTTTTTTTTGAGAAGCATTCAAATTATTTTATTCAGATGAATCAAAGTCTTTCCCGAATTTATCGGGAGTTCAGATTATTTGTCGAAAATATTTATGATAGGAATATTTACCAAGTAAAGAAGTGAAACTAAAAAAGAAGTTGACTTTGAAGAAATTAATCAGCACTTTTGTTCGCATAATATAATGTTGGCTGCAATGCTAAACGCTCCGATTGACCGACAGTGCTAACATGAAACAGATTACTTTCATATTGATAGTTTTGAATTTTGCAAGTTGTATGGTGAATTATCCTGTGACAACATTCTATGTAAAGAACAATTCGGACAAGACATTAAATTTCAAGGCAAGCATTATGCACCCTAGTTCAATGGGACAATTTGAAATGACATTGCCATTTGCCGTTTTACCTCATGATAGTGTTGTTGCAAGAAAAACAAATTTCAAAAAAGACGTTGAACCGACCGCTTGGTTTTCAAAATTTATTATTTTTCCAACTGACAGCGTTCAATTTAATGACCCTCACATTTCAAACAATTGGATTAAAACAACTGACGAAAAAGGAAGACCTACTTATACTTTTACCATGTCAAAATGAAGGAAAAAACTAAACTACTCCTATTGTTTTACTTCTTTGTCTTTTTTTCTGCATTTGGACAAGACAACGACAGTTTGTTTTCCCGAATGCATGGAATCTCCAACAGTGGCATTGATTTTTTCAATGTTGATGGCATGGAGTTAACAAGCCAGAAAATAAATGTGGAGTTTACAACAAAAAACATTGCAAAGAAATTTAACCAGTTTAAAATAAAAGAGAAAGAATTGACAACAACTGACAGCACCTTAGGATTTGAAAATTTTTACGTATTTAAATTCACGGAAGAGCCAAAAGGTATTTTTAATAATTTTTCTTATTACTTTACGGAAAGCGATGATAAAAAACTTATCGGAATTACAATCGGTTCAGTCAATAAAACAGACAAAGAATTAGAAAGACAGTTTGTAAAACTTATTAAAAACAATGAAATCCCTAAAAGCATTTACGATTCTTTACAAATAGATAGCATAAATTTCGCTGGCAGAAAAATTCCTTTAGGAAGCAGTTGCAGATGGATGGAAATAAATAATGTTCAATGTTCATACTACGGACAAATGAATTGGAGCGTTCACAAAAGTTTTGAGGACGCATCATTAAGCGTAAATAATCAATACAAAGTTATTAAAGCAAAAAAAGGTGGTAAAGTAGTTTCTGATACAACTGTAACTGTTGTATTTGAAGGAGCGGAAGCGAAAGCAAAAAAAATAGTTTATGATTTTACAGGTGTCACTTCTGTATTAGTTGGTATGAGTGGTGGTAAAACATTGACAGTTTATTTTGTTGCAGCACCTGTTAGAAATAATTTTGTTAGTTGCGTAATGAGTTTCTGGAATAACGACCAAATTAATCCCAGTGGACTTACACCGCTATTAGAGCAAGTAATGAAAATCAAATGATAACGAGTGCAGCACTGCATACAACATTTTCGCCATCGGCTGTGTCCTCACAGCCGATAATTATTTCTACTGCCGGATTTAAAGAGATATAAATAAAACCCCCGCGTAATTTCCTCATAGACCGCTTTTCTGGCTCAAATCTTGCCATATTATATACGTTATTGTCTATGTCGTTGAGAGTCACTAACTGATTTTTTTCCTACAACTATTTTTAAGACAGGTTTGCTTTTAGATAACTTTTTTTTCGCCATCGGCTGTGTCCTCACAGCCGATAATTATTTCTACTATGTCGCAGCAGAGTCTCTCGCCCCTTCGCGAGGACTCTGCTGAAATTTGAGATGTCCTTAAAATATTAAAATTCCCGCCATCGGCTGTGTCCTCACAGCCGATAATTATTTCTACTGCCGGATTTAAAGAGATATAAATAAAAACCCCGCGTAATTTCCTCATAGACCGCTTTTCTGGCTCAAATCTTGCCATATTATATACGTTATTACCTATGTCGTTGAGAGTCACTAACTGGTTTTTTTCCTACAACTATTTTTAAGACAGGTTTGCTTTTAGATAACTTTTAAGTTACCTTTGTTGCATGACAAAAGAACGACTGATCATATTTCATGGACATCACTTTCAGGACTTCTACTTGGAGCAAACTTACAAAGTTCGTGAGAAAATCGGCTGCGTTTTTCGGATTGTCAAGACGGTGCACAAAATCCCGGAGAAGTTTTTAAAACACATGGAAGGGACTGACGGGCTTTATGAAATAAGAATAGACGTTGGAAATGACATCTTGCGCATCTTCTGCTGTTTCGACAGAGTAAATTTAGTTGTATTGTTTAACGGATTTCAAAAGAAATCACAAAAGACACCAAAGCTGGAAATTGAACTTGCGAAGCAATTGAAAAATGAATATTTCAACATAAAGAAAAAATAAAAACGAAGAATTAAAAAAAGTAAAAAACAGAATTAAAACTTCATTTATCCCTGATGGGTTATCTGCAATACTTTGGGGACAAAGCTAAAAAAATTTAAAAAAATGAAAAAGAACAAAGCAATTAGAAAAGCAAAAAATTTTGACGAGTTGTTGGACATCCAATACGGAAAAATTGGAACCCACAAACGTGACGAGTTTGAAACGAAGGCTCAATATTTTGTAATTAGCGAAACACTTAAAGACGCAAGACGTGAAGCCAACCTGACCCAAGAGCAGCTTGCAGACAAAGTTGGAACGAAAAAAAGCTACATCTCAAGGCTTGAAAACGGCAAGTGCGACATTCAACTTTCAACTCTTTACCGAATTTTCGAGGATGGACTTGGATTACGTATCAGTTTACTTATTGCCTGACATCTTAAAATATTGAAATCGAAAATTTTAATACTATGCCTCTATAAATCATTTTTTCTGGCTCAAATCTTGCCATATTATATACGTTATTAACTCTTCCCTTTTTCAAAACCCTTTTCTTCCTCAAAAATCTTACACTATAAAATCCCTCTTCCTCCTTCACGTTCGCATTCTTTCATCCTTCAAGCTCAAACACTTTCATAAAGTCAGGCTAACTTACCACCGCCAAAATCAGCACACTTTTCAAAATACCTTACATATTTTCAGCGTATATACGAAGCCGTTAGTCATCAGCTTTAATCCTTAGCGCATCTGCATTAATCCACAGCGCAACTACCTTAACAAGCAGCGCATTCGTTCTCATTCATAGTGCAGGTGCTTTAATCGCCAGCGCAACTGCATCAATTCATAAAACAGATGCTTTAATCGCCAGTGCAACTGCTGTAATCCGTAGAACATGTACTATAACAACAAGCGCATTTGCTTTAATCCATAGAACAGGTACTATAACCGGCATTGCATCTGCATGAATAACCATTGCAGGTACATGAACCGGGAAAAAAACATGCTTAACAAAAAGGGCAAAAAGAAAGAGGCTTCTTATTTACGCCACCACTTCAAACTTTTCTTTAATCACTTCAGCAATTTTATTTTCGCCATCGGCTGTGTCCGCACAGCCAATGAAATAAGCAACGTAAATATTATTGCCATACTGATTTTTTTATCCAACCACTTCAAACTTTTCTTTAATCACTTCAGCAATTTTATTTTGTAATGCCTTGCTTACAGGAGCAAGAGGAAGACGAACATATTCCGTGCAAATCTTCAATGTATTCAAAGCTGCTTTAATTCCGCCCGGACTGCCTTCTGAATAAAGCAATGGAAGAATATCCATGAACTGGTAATGCAGCTTACGTGCTTTAACATACTCTCCATTTAAACACAACCTTACCATGTTCGCAAAATCGCGTGGGAATGCATTTGCTGCAACAGAAATCACACCATCCGCGCCAAGCGCCATAAGAGGGTACGTTATATTATCATCTCCTGAAATGACAAGGAAATTAGCCGGGCGGTCTTTTATAATATGCGTGATTTGGTCAAAGTTTCCTGAAGCTTCCTTTATACCAACTATGTTGTCAAATTCATT
>JBDSOU010000238.1:0-3909 GCA_039914625.1 Bacteroidia bacterium
TAGTTTGCTTTATCGGAGCGGCAAAAACGTTCGCACAATCTTCCGATGCGAAAGTAACAACATCGACAACACCATCAACTTCTGCGGTTGTTGCAACCCCGGCCGGTTCACAAGCTACCACTGTAACCACAGGCCAGGCCATACAAACTCCGGCAGCAACAAAAACTGTTGTTAAAGGAGAAGCAAAAAAATCCAGTTGCAGCCATTCAGGCAAATCCTGTTGCATGTCAAAGGAGGGCGCTTCAAAAAAGGATTGTTCTGAAAAACATGCAGAAAAGGCAGACGAAAAATCTGAAAATTCAGGAACAAAAAACAATTAACAGTTTCACTTTAATTTTACCGCTTGCACTAAGGCGTTCCGAACGGGACGCCTTTCTTTTTACGGCATCTCGAAAAACCTACTTATACTGCGTTATGTAAGCTTTTTTAAATCCTCATTTACGAAAGTAAACTCCGGTTTAAAAAAGCTTGCAAGCCTTGTCAAAGCGGTTTTTAGAGATGCCTTAAAAGTATTTTCAGTTGTTTCTTTTACTTTTGAAAAATTAATTGCTGCAATTCTGAAATGAAAAAAAACAAAAGCAGATTGTCAAAATCAAATCCTGTATCTGAAGATTCTTTTTTCAGCAAAGTTTATGATGTGGTAAAACTGGTTCCGAGGGGAAGAGTTACGAGCTATGGAGCAATTGCAAATTATCTTGGCAGCAGGGGTTCTTCACGGATGGTGGGGTGGGCAATGAATTCGAGCCATAGTTCACAGCATCCGGTTCCGGCTCACCGGGTGGTAAATCGCAATGGATTGCTTACCGGAAAACATCATTTTGGCGGCCCGGATTTGATGGAGCAATTATTAGGGAGCGAGGGAGTGGAAGTTGAAGATGATAAAGTGGTAAAGTTTGAAAAATTATTTTGGGACCCCCTGAAAGAATTGGGAAAAATGAAAGTGAGAAAACGAGAAAGTGAGAGAGTGAGAAAATAGCTGCAGCGGAAATGAATTTTCAAATTCCAAAAACCAAAAATAAAATTCCTCCCTATAGCTATCGGGACCAACTTCCAACTTCTAACTTCTAACTTCTAATTGATGTCAATCAAACCCAAACTTGGTTCTTTTGATCTTACGATGATCATTGTAAGCATGATCATCGGAATTGGTATTTTTAAAACACCTTCAATTATTGCACAAAAGGCGGAAACTCCTTTTTTGTTTTTTTTCGTGTGGATCCTTGGAGGCATCATCAGTATTTGCGGAGCGTTGACATTTGCTGAAATCGGTTCACGGTTTCCTGTGGCAGGAGGCTTTTATAAAATTTTTTCTCATTGCTATCACCCTGCTTACGCTTTCATGCTGAACTGGTCAATGGTAATTATCAATTCAGCAAGTGCAGTAGGAGTTGCATTAGTCGGATCGGAATATATCAACCCGGTTTTGCCTCCTTCACTTCAAAATGATACCGGCATAAAACTTACAGCGGTTGCGGTTATACTCATTTTGTTTTTCCTGAATTATCTCGGAATAAAAATGGGAGCGCGCACCCAAAATCTGCTGAGCATGATTAAGATAATTATGATTCTTGTTTTTTGTCTTGCAGTATTTGGAAATCATGCTCCGCCTGGTAATATTATTGTGCCGTCTGCAGGTTCCGGTATAAATATGCTGACTGCAATTGGCGTAAGCCTTATATCTGTCTTCTTTACTTATGGCGGCTACCAAAATACCATCAATTTCGGAGCGGATTTAAAAGACCCTGAAAAAAATCTTCCTAAATCAATTCTTACGGGTATCGGGATTGTGATTGTTTTATATCTGACCATAAATTTCGTTTATTATTCTGTTTTGGGATTTGAAGGCATGCAACATTCAGAATTGCTTGCTGCAGACCTTGCAAAATCTTTATTTGGTGAAAAAGGATCTGTCATTGCATCTGTTGCAATTTTTATTTCTGTTTTGGGTTTTATTAATACTTCCCTTATGTACAACCCGCGCATATATTATGCGATGGCGGATGATAAGGTGTTACCCGCAATTTTTAAAAAAATAAATTCCAAAACAATGACGCAGGAGTTTGCTCTCATCTTTTTTGCTTCGCTGATGCTATTGTCGCTTTTTCTGCTGGGGACATTTGAGAAAATTTTAAATTATGTAATGTTCCTTGACAGCCTGGCTATTACCTCGGCTGCGGGAACAATTTTTATTTTTCGCAAAAGGGCAGCCGCAGCAAATATAAATTTTACCGGCTACAAAATAAAGTTTTATCCTGTTGTTCCTTTGTTGTTTATGTTTGTACTGTTATTTGTAATGCTAAATGTTTTGGTTTCTGATTCGCAATCTGCCATGTACGGATTCTTTATATTTCTTGCAGGATTGCCGTTGTATTATGTGATGAAAAAAATTATTGCGAAAAAGTAAAAAGTAGAAAGTAGGAAGTAGATAGCAGAAAAAGAAAATAATAATAGTGGATTTATCTTATATATTAAACCAGCTTGGTGAAGAGCGTGAACAGTACTTTAATGCTGTTGCCCCTCCGATTATTCAAACCAGCAATTTTGCTTTTGATACAGTTGAAGCGTTGCGTGAAGGAATCAGCGATGAATTTGAAAGCACGCTTTATTCAAGAGGCAATAATCCGACCCTGGATATTTTAAGAAAAAAATTAGCATCTTTGGATGGCGCTGAAGATGCTTTGGTTTTTTCAAGCGGTGTGGCGGCAGTGACTGTTCCCGTAATTGCAAATGTGAAGCAGGGCGATCATGTTATCTGTGTACACAAACCGTATAGCTGGACTAATAAACTATTCAACGACCTGCTTCCTCGGTTTGGAGTTACCACAACGATGATTGACGGAACGCGGATGGAAAATTTTGAAAAAGCAATTCAATCCAACACTAAATTAATTTTTCTTGAATCGCCAAACACATTCACTTTTGAATTACAGGATATTGAGGCTGTAGTAAAACTTGCAAAA
This sequence comes from Bacteroidia bacterium, assembly GCA_039914625.1. Taxonomy (GTDB): domain Bacteria; phylum Bacteroidota; class Bacteroidia; order AKYH767-A; family OLB10; genus DATEMK01. The sequence continues at coordinate 2,961 of JBDSOU010000238.1, forward strand.
TCAAAAAATATTTTAACCATGATTGACAACAGCTATTGCAGCCCGTTGTATCAGCAGCCTGTTAAAATGGGGATTGATCTTTCGATGCAAACGGCTACAAAATATATTGGCGGCCATAGCGATACGGTTGCCGGGGTGGTAAGCGGTTCCAGGGAAATGATTAAGAAAATATATGTTGCTGATTTCCTGAACATCGGTGCCATCATTTCTCCTTTCAGTGCATGGCTGCTGTTGAGAAGCCTGCGGACGTTGGAACTGAGAGTGGAAAGAAGCAGCGAGAGCGCGCAAAAAATAGTTTCACATTTTGAAAACCATCCCAAGATTTCAAAAATGTTTTATCCATTTTCAAAATCATTTTCTCAAAATGATCTTGCAAAAAAGCAAATGAAAAAACCGGGAGGATTATTTTCTGTTGTTCTGAAAACAAATTCAATTGAAAAAATTGAAAGCTTTTGTAATTCATTAAAACGTTTTCTTATGGCTGTTTCATGGGGCGGACATGAATCGCTGGTGTTTCCGGTGTGCGCTTCTCTTAAAAAAAAAGAAGACTATAATTCTCAAAACCCTGAACACAATCTTGTTCGCTTTTATATCGGACTTGAAAATGCTGAGGTTTTGATTGAGGATATTGAAAAGGGATTGGAAAAGGTGTAAATTATAAATTTTCAATATTCAATCCTGTTTTCGACATTGGGACACCCTAAAGTTTTTTTATGTCCGGTACGGACTACCGCTTGGTAAAAAAAGTTACCACTTTAGTTTTTTATGTCCGGTACGGACTACCCATTACAGCACTCTATGAAAAAGGGTAGTCCGTACCGGACATAAAGTTATTTACATTTCTTCTCTTACCAAGCTGTTATCCCTACGGGATATTTTCTTAACTCTTATATTCGACATTGGGACATTATAATCCACTCCAAATAATTTAAGAAGCTCTTATTTTTTC
>JBDSOU010000237.1:0-23891 GCA_039914625.1 Bacteroidia bacterium
CATTTACCCGGTCTGACGTCGGACAATTGGCTATGGAAATTAGATGAAAACGGCTGTGACAGCACCGGCTGTGCAACGGTTTTTACAGGAATTGAAGTAGAAGAATATGATGCTGCTGATGAAAATATTGTTGTTTATCCAAACCCATTTAAAGGAAGCAGCATAACATTGATATTACCGATTATGCCGCAGGATGGAAAAATAGATGTTACGTTTTATAATAACCTCGGGCAGCAGGCGATGACTACAACAGCGATTGCCACTCATCCTGCTCATGTAATTATTTATGATAACAAATTACCGGGGCTATCAGCAGGGATGTATTTTGTGCAATTAAAGACAAAAAGAGGGATGTACTCTGCCAAGGTTTTAAAAGAATAATGGCTCTATGTAACTGCATAGAGTCTCCTTCCCTTTTGCAGGGCTTGAAACTATGTATATTATCATAATATGAAAACAAAAATAAAAAATGTTGAATTATTATAATGTATTTTTCCGAAGTTCCATAGTCCCCGCGAAAGGGAGCGAGACTATGGAAGTACGGAAAATGAAAAATTTAAATAATTTTTTTTTTTCAATGTTATTGATCTGTTATCAGTGTGGGCTGAATGCCCAACCGATTACTTTCATAAAAAATTATGAAGCAAGTGGACAGCTTGGTAGAGCTTGGGCACAGGCTAAATCGTTCAATAACGGTTTTATTATTTCAGGAGGAGGGATAGATTCGTCCGGGAATCCCTACCGCTGTTTAATCCGGCTTGATAGTCTTGGAAATTTCCAATGGTCTAAGCACTATGATAATGACCAGGTTGGAGCATTTTCAATCATTTCTTACAATTCGTTAAAATATCTTCAAGGCGGGTTGGGTCATTATCTATTAAGTAATGGGCTGTCTCCCGCAAATCTCACAATGTTTGATACGACTGGCGATATTTTATGGTCAAAAAATTACACTGACTCTGTGCATGCACTTAGCATTTTATCTACTGATCGCTGCAAGAACAGCAATGAGATTATTTCACTTGGCAGCTCGTATGACGTTAATTCATTAAATTTTAAAATATTTCTTTTAAAATCTGATTTTGCTGGAAATATCATTTGGTCGAAAGAGTATTATACAACCAATTTTAATGGTGATCCCAAAAAACTTATTATCACTTTTGATGGAAATTTTTTAATTTATGGTATAAGCAATTCTGGAGGAATGAGTTTTTTAATAAAAACTGATACATCCGGCACTATACTCTGGTCAAGAGCATATTGTCTTAATGGAGGGGGCACCGATTATTTAAAGGAAACAGGCGATAAAGGTTTTATTTTAACCGGAAGTGGAATTGGCGTCTATAATATGTTTTTAATGAAAATGGATTCCATGGGAATAATTCAATGGGTCAAGACTTATCTAACTCCAATGGGTTGCAGAGGGGAATGTCTTGACATAACAACTGACAAAGGTTATATCATTGCTGGATTAACTGGAAATGTTGATACCTTGGGTGGAAGCGGAGAGGGTTGTTTTTTGGTAAAAACCGATTCACTTGGCAATATGCAATGGTGTACTAATCCCGGAGGAATAGGACCTGGCTTTTGGCCACGTTTAGTTACACAGGTTTATGACGGAGGATTTTTTGTGAGAGCCGATATTTCAAACGTTCTGACCTTAAGTATTATGAAAACAGATTCATCAGGACATATTGGAACTTGTTATGAATTACCTGTAACAACAGTGGTCGCCAATGCAATTTGCACGGATTCTAATATAAACTTTACAGTAACACCTTTGCAATTGTATATAGCAATTCCGACTATAAACACACATCCCGGAGGCGTTTTTACAACCGTCTGTGATCCTGTAGGAGTAGAAGAAATAAAAAAAGAAGAAACAGAAATACGAGTTTATCCAAATCCATTTAATAGCAGGTTGCGAGTTGGAAATTGGAAATTGGAAGTTGGAGAAAAAGCTGAGATTAAAATTTATGATTTGATGGGAGAGCTTGTTTTTGAAAAAGAACTTTCCTCAAACCAAACAGAAGAAGTACTTAACCTTTCTTTTTTGCAGCAGGGAGTTTATTTTTTGAATTTGAAAAGTAACGGAGGAAGTTATACGAAGAAGGTGGTGAAGCTGTGAGAAGGGAAAGGGTTAGATTTTGCATATTACAATATGCAAAAAATGGGAGACATCGCACGTACAGAATTTTTATTTTTATACTCCTGTAATCGGTAAGATTTAAAAATTAAAATCGCGGGGTTCCCCGTTCAATTCTCTTCCTTTAAGAATCTGCTCTGCAAAGGTTGCGCGGTTCAGGTCTCTCAGAGTTCCACCCGCAGAACCATCCGGACCATTGCTGACGGGAATACCGCTGAGCAGCTCGCGTTTCATAAGATAATCGTGATAGACTTCGTCCAGCTTTTCTGCCATTAGATTGTTCTTATATTTTCGGGCTGCAAGAATAATGGCTTCGTGCCAAAGCATTCCTCCTTCAACATACACGGGAACTTTAGCATGCTCAAGCTCCAAAATAGCATCCTCTAACCGGTCCTTGGGATAATATTTATCCGGGTATTCAAACTCTTCGCAGTGCCGTTTTTGGAGGAGGTTGAGATAATTGTTTTCAAAGACATTCATAAAAGCGGAGTACTCATTGTCATTCGGGAAAATGTCGCTTATATATAGCGGCTGGTCAGCAGGGGGCGGCAGCGGGTCATTGGGCTGTTTATTTTTCCAGTCACGGTACATGTTTTTGTAATTCTCTTCTTTGTCTCCGCGCAGGTCAGGCAATGTGAGCAGCGACCCGGTCCCCATTCTGCTGTCATAAAATTCATACCACTCGGGCATAAATTCCATGTCATCATCACCAAAGCGTTGCGTAAGCTCTTTATAATCCTGCCACCCGTGCATCCACCATTTGGTGCTGTCAGAAAAATTAGAGTCAGCGAGGAACTGTTTCATTACCTGTATATCTTCAGAAGTAACTTCATCAATAAACGGACACTCTGTATATGTTCCATAGTCGGTCTGGCTCCACATCTCAAAATCATAACTGATCTGCACCTGCGGGATGGTTAACTGTTCGGCACGCCATAGCAATTGCATATTAAAAAGTTTTTTCTGCAGGATAAGGTCAAATATATTGTTGGCGTCTTTCAAAAGATATTCTTCCTCCCGTTCCTCTTTTTCTTTCATATACGCATCGCCTGACGAAACAAGCATTTCCTTATGCCGCGCATATAGATGAATGAAATGGGTAACGCTTTCAGGTGAATACTTTGCAAAATATTCTTTGTATAAGGCATTATTCTGCAAATCATCTTCAAAATCTTTTGCGATTTGTTTCTTCCATCTGAGCATCTCCGTTGCATTTTTCGGAATTTTTCCATGATAATAGGGCAACTCTCTTATTTGCTTCTGGGTAAGCCGTGCGCCCTGCGGAGCAGCAGTCTGCTGCACAGGAAAATCTTCCCAGAATTTCATAGCAAGATCGCTTCCTTCGGGAGTAAATGACAATACCAATACAACAGTACCTGCATCTGCAATATTTTCCGTGGAAGGTTTATGTTGCATCATTTTGCGAAAGCTGTCTATTGCATTTTCGGCATCTTTAAGCTGGTACCAGTAAACTTTGCCCATTGCTGCATAAATACCGGCTGCAAGTTCCCGGTCTTTGTCCGTGTTTACCTTCAATGCATTGTGAAGATACGTTAGCACGGTTTCAGGTTCTTCTTTATAGTCAAAACAAAATGCAAGCGAAGAATAAGCGCGGGCATTTTGGTTGGGATAAAGTTCAATATACCGTTCAAGGTAAGGTTTGGCAATGTCAAACTTTTTCTGATCATAATAAATAGAAGCTAAACTGAGTATAGCTTCCCCTGATTCATTGTTTTTATCAAGAATCTTCAACCAGTATTCGCACGCTTTATCAAAGTTGCTCTCATCTTTGTATGCCTCTGCGAGACCCCTGTAATAAAATTCTATTGACTGGAATCGTGAAGGAGCTGCGAGGAGCTTTTCATACAGGGCAATGGCTTTTTTATTGTTTCCTATAGTGCAGTAAAGCCCGGGCAAATGTGATTCAAAGTATCCAAGGTTCGGCTTATCATTACTTTGCAACAGCAATGTTTCTATTGCTTCAATAGTTTTTCCATACCATATAGCTGCCTGATGCTGGTTATCTGCGAGGCTCCATGTATAAGCAATATTTTCGAGCAGGTTGATACGATCAGTGTCGTGATTGACCCATGTGGAGTACCCGTCTTTTTTAACTTCTTCGGTTCCGGTTCCTGTTTTATCGAGTTCAGCAATAAAAAGGTCAATAGCTTTCTGATAATGTTCTTTAGCCTGTTCAGTTTTTCCGCTGCCATTATATTCCGCTGCAATTTGTTTATGACGTTCGGCACTGCTCTTATTATTTTCACTTTTACCGAGTAGTACCTCACGGCATTCAAGTGCCTTTTGGGGTTCATCCATCACTTCATACAGTTCAGCCATGGCTTCGTAATATTCTTCCTCACATATTTTTCCGTCAAAATTTGTCATGGAAAGCAAGCGCTTAAAAGTTTCTTCAGCTTTATCATATAGCTCCTGTTCGATGTAAATGTTGCCAATTCTTAAGATGGCTTCGTAATCGCCAGCATCAAGCTCTAATACCTTTTCCATATTGGAAACAGCAAGGCTGAATTCTTCTTTCTCGCTGAAATGGTCAGAAAGAAAATAATAGGCTTCAGTCAAATCATCTTTTTTGGTACATTCATCCAATATACGGTAGCAGCATTGCAAAGCTTTGGCAGGCCTTTTCATGGGGAAGGCATAAAGAATCATCAATTGTCTCAGGAAATGACCTTTTGCTTCAGGATATTTTTCAAGCCCCAGCAGGAATTTTTTCTCCTTTTCGCCAGGAGAATCATTCATACCCGGGGTAATTTCTTTATCATGGTGATAGCTGTCCATAGTTTTATTAACAAATTTTACAGCAAATTTATTTCAAAAATGTTTTCCATTTTTTCCGGAATGAAAAATTTGTCATTGGAAAGTCACGGGCAGAAACCCATTCCTGCTTTCGTCATAATTTCTGAAACCCCTGATCGGAACCGGAGGCACTTAAGGGCAGTTCTAAAAATTCACATTTCCCTCTCTTACGGAGAGGGATTAAGGGTGAGGTTAATTAAAAAAGCGAATTTTTAGAACTGCACTTAAAAGTTTATCGGGATAATGAATTCAAAAGAAATTATTTTATGCCGATTATTCTTTTAAGAGTGATCTCGTTATTTATAAAAAAAATAATTTCAAAATTACCGGATGAATAGCCAAATTGCTGCGGAATAAACGAAAGCCGGTGGTTTCCTTTTTCTTCCTGCCGGTTGAGCAGCGTGGAAATTGCCTGTCCGGCACTGTTATATACTTCAATCAGCACTTCAGAATTTTCTTTAAGGTTATAAGTTATGTCTGCGCGGTACGTAAAAGGATTGGGAATGATGGAAATTTCATTTTTAAAAACAGGAATTTCAGCTGAAATGATTTTTGAATAAGTAAAATTTCCATCGAAGTCAATTTGTTTAAGGCGGTAAAAGTACTTCACACCTTGTTGTATGTTTTTATCTTTATACCAATAAGAATGTGTTATCGAAGATGTGCCATATCCGTCAAGCCATCCCGCATTTTCAAACGCTCCGGTTGTTGATGCTGCCCGCTGCATTTCAAAGCCTTTGTTATTATTTTCAGATGCTGTGGACCAGCTTAGCGCAATGTCATTGTTATTTTTTTCAGCAGTAAAAAATAATAATCCAACGGGCAGGGGAAGGGTGTATGTTACCACCAGTTTCGGGCGCAGTGCAGCAGTAAGATAATCACTCGAGGCAAATATCATTTTTCTGAAAACAGTTTCGGTTTGCTGCCGCAGCATGAACCCGAAGTTACTGGAAGGATTGGTTACCATTTCCTGCACCATTGCTGTTACATTAATAGCGGGGTAATCCTGTGTTGCAGTGCTGCTGGAAGGCAGTGTTACCTGGTTCACAGCGGTAGTAGTTGGCTGGGTGTCCCATGTGACTGTCAATTCTCCCCACGATGAAGTAACGCGCTGAAGCAGTGCAGTGTTTGTTCCGGAGTGTGTGCCTTCTGAACTTGAAGGATTGAAATAAAGCGATAGCACAGCATTTGTGACCAATGCATTGGCAGGAATGCTGCTGAGGTTAAATTGTAATAATGAGCGTATGTTTGAGCTGCTGCCGGAGTTAGTCCAGGCTATTGCATTGAGATCTTTTTTAGTTCCGAAATTCCTGTTGTTATAGCCGCAGGGTATGCAGCTGAACAATTCAGCATCCTTGCCGGCAGCCGGATCGGGTTGCAGGGTAAGGGTTTGCGAAAAACCAGCAACTGAAAACAGGCAGCCACTTGCCAGGGTCAGTAGTTGATTTTTCATTTTCAGGTATTTATTTGTAACCCGAAATTAGTAATAAATTACAGAAAAGTTAGTTTCGGTTATAAAAAAAAGTGTTTAACTAATTAATTATCTGAACTTTGATTTCAAAAATGGAAACTGGTCAGAAATAAAATTCGCTTCAGCGCAGTAAATTGATAAAACCTTCTTTGACAACCGGCTTTCCATTTTCTAATCTGCCATTTAAAATATAAGCATAAGCGCCTTCGGGAAGCTTAATGTTATGAAAATATCCATCCCACCCGTTGTCATTCATAAAAGCAGGATTTTCTGAATGAAAAACCATTGAACCCCAGCGGTCAAAAATTTTGAAATCGCAGGATTGCAATCCATGAGATGGAATAGTTAAATGATCATTGATGCCATCATTATTTGGTGTAAATCCGCCCGGAACAAAAATGGCAGGAGCGAAATCTATATCAATAGCTGCATTTATGGTGTCTTTACATCCGAATTCATCACTAACATAAAGGGTCACTTCATAAGCGTTTGTAAATTTATATATATGAAACGGGTTAATTTCATACGAACTATTTCCATCACCGAAATCCCACAGCAATTCTGAGGCAGGTGAACCTGTATAGGTAAAATTAACAGGTGCTGTGGCAAAAAGCTTATCATGTGAATATGTAAAAGAAGCATTTGGCTTGACCGATTCGCTAACATATTTTGTAAGTGTATCAGTCGCGCAGCCTCCATTTAAATACAATGTAATGAAGTAACTGTTTGATGAAGAAAAAATATGAGATGCATTTTGTTCAGTAGCAGTATTATCCTGGCCGGAAGAAGCATCTCCGAAATTCCATTTCCACGATACCATGCCTGGGTAATCTGTTATTCCTGAAAAAAATGCCGGTTCATTAATGCAGGAAGTGGTAATCGCGAAATCATTATGGGCTTTATTCTCCGGTATGGTGACCGTTAAAGAATCTTTGCAACCCTTCGCATCCGTTACAACAGTGAGGTATGTGCCGGCACCAATACCCGCAGCTGTTTGTGTAAACTGTGGCGGGGTCGTATTCCATTCGTAAAGGAAAGGAGCAACTCCTCCAGATGCTACTGCCAATGAAGCTTTCCCGTCATCGAACCCGCAGGAGGCATTCACCACATAATCAACTGATAATTCAGGATTACCGGTAGTGTTAATTTTTACATTTAAAAATGAAAGGCATCCTTCATGATCTGTTATTTTTACTGTATAAATTCCTGCACCAAGAGCGTTGGCAGTTGAACTATATTGCAAAGGAGAAGTGTACCATAAATAGCTGAAGGGACCATTTCCTGTTACGTTATTGATTGAAGCACTCCCATTAGGCAGGTTACAGGTAGCATCAACGACATCGGAAATAAATCCGCTGGGACCATCCCAATTACTGATGTATGCAGTTGCTGTGGTGATGCAATTATCACTGTCAGAAATGGTAACTTGGTAAGCGCCTGCCGGTAAATCAGAAGCACTATCCGAGGTTTGAACAGGATTCGTATTCCACAGGTAAGTATAGGGATCATTACCTCCTGAGATGGAAACTGTGGCACTGCCGTCATGGAGTGTGCATCCTGCACTGGTGGTTGTTACATTCACAATTAGTGGAGGAGGGCCTGTAATAATTGCAGTGATTGAATCTCTACAACCTGATGAGTCAGTAACAGTAACAACCCAGCTGCCTGCTTCGAGATTGACTGCAGTAGCAGAGATTTGTTGCGGAGTGGTATTCCAAAGGTAGGTTAACGGAGGATTTCCCTGTAAAGAGCTTACTGTTGCAGTGCCGTTAGGAACGTTCCCGCACTCAAGGTTCACTGTAGAAACAGAAAGCTGCATTCCCCCCTTGTCAATAGGAACGGTAGCTGTACTAAAGCAGCCTCCTGCATCTGTAACGGTCAGTGTATAGGTTCCCTGAATTAACCCTGAAATAAAAGAGGTGGTGCTGCCATCAGACCATAAATACGTGAAAGGCGCATGTCCGCTCACAGATGCAGTTGCCGAGCCAAGTCCGGAATTGTTGCAAGTAATATTTGTATGCGCCATGGTTATCACCGGCATTCCGACTAAAGGCACAAAGGCTGTAATCGAAGCAGTACATCCGTTAGCTCCTGTTACTATCACAGTATAGCTCCCGGAAGACAATCCTGTTGCTGTTGAGGTTGTTTGTACCGGGGCGGTGTTCCATGAATAGGTAAAGGGTGAAACGCCTCCGCTTACAAGAACGGTAGCTGATCCGAAATTAAGCGAATCACATGTTTCAGGAAGAGTATTAACAGTTAAATGCGGGATGCCTTCAGAAGCTATATTAACATTTGCATGGCCAGTACATCCGTTAGCATCCGTCACAGTAAATGTATATTGACCCGATGAAAGATTGGTGGCGGTAAGATTAAATTGCGATGGTGTGCTGTTCCATGAATAACTGTAAGGCGGATTCCCTCCATTGACGCTTCCCGTGGCAGTTCCATTATTATTATTACAGACACTGTTAGTAAAAGATGTTATGGCAGCAACCGGTGAGGAATAAAGAATATCAAAATGAATTTGTGAACCCCATGAAATCATATTGTCACAATAATCACTCAATGTATTTCCATCAACTCCCTTTTTTACCTGTAGGGTATAATTGCCGGGAACTATTATCGGTGTATTAAAATATATTTTAATTCCGGGTGTAAGCACCGTATAATTGTTAGAAAGAGGTGTTGCAGCCGTGATCGAAACATTAGAAGGCCCTGTTATTTTGAAATCACTTCCATCGGGAGCGATGCTTGAACACTTGATGCTTTCGCTGAAGTATAAATAAGCCACTTGCGGGCCGCACGATGTAATATTGGTAGTGGTAAGGGAGGGAGGATCCGTATCGTAAATACTTGCGCTACCTCCAAAATTCAATGCATATCCCGAATTGGTGGCAGTAAAATTATTTACCATCATAATATATCTTTCATTTTGCAACACCGGAAGGGGAGCACATTGATTGGAACCGTTAGATGCGATATTGGTTCCGGTATAGCCTTGTGCAAGCCCGGTGCTTCCGTTGGTTGATGAATAATTACATCTTATGGGCTGAATCGTGCCATTAATAATATCAGAGCAGTTGCCGGTATATTTATAAAGAACAAAATCATAATCGTCCTGGATGTTCAGCGGATCAATCTGAAATAATAATGTTCCGGGGTTCTGAATAGAGAAAATATACCATGTGGAATTTGTTTCACCATTTGCGATGCAGGTAGTGCCTGCAGGAATTTCCAGTGTGTTTCCATAACCAGCGCTCGAAGACGTTTGAAGATACGTATTTGAGCAAACGATTATTGCATCCATGCAATCCTGGTGAGATTGAGCACGGGATATTGATGGACCAAAAGAACAAATAAAAAATAAAAAAATCTCAATATCGAATGTTCTGAAAGATTTGTAAAAATTTGGTTTCATGAATTTGCAGATTAATTGTTATAAATTCTGGTTGCTATGAGTGCTTCTCAAAAGTTGCACCACGTGATTAATAGAAAAGATTCTACAAAAAAGGGAATTTGTTTCTACAATAAACATTAAAAGTCCTCCGAATCTCCCTATTCATGCGGAAATCCATTCACTTATAAGAATTTTTTTTTGTTCACATACAGTCCTGTAAATGGAAATGCTTTTTTCCCTCTATTGCTGAACTGATTCGACCATTCAGTTAAAATTTTCGCAACTTTGAACACTGAATCTCCAATAAAAAGACCCTGAGCTTTAAACGTGAATAAAACATTTTTCCTTCTTTCCGCTATTTTGCTGTTTGCACCTGAATTAGTGTTTTCACAAAAGAAAACGCAAGTGGAACTCATCAACGCCAATGTGCTGGAAGGCGATGAAAGGCTTGGCAAAAATGTTTTTCGCCTTATCGGGAATGTGAAATTTAAACATGACAATGTTTTGATGAATTGCGACAGCGCTTATCGCTACAGCGATGAAAATCGTTTTGATGCATTTGGAAATGTTCACATTAACCAGGGGGATACTGTGAATGTTTATGGTGATTTACTGAAGTATGATGGCAACACAAGCATGGCGCATATTTTCGATAATGTGCGTATGACGGATAAAAAAATGACACTCACAACTGATCTGCTGAATTTTAATACTGAAACGAATATTGCCGATTATAATACAGGCGGCAAAATTGTGGACAGTGCCAACGTGCTGACAAGCATAAAGGGAACTTACTTTTCGAAAGACAAAATGCTTTTCTTTAAAGGATCAGTAGTGCTGAATAATCCGAAATATATTTTGGAAAGCGACACGCTTAAATACAATACGGTTTCTAAAACATCTTATTTTTTCGGACCTACAACTATTGATTCAAAAGGAAAAGACAGCACGCTTATTTATTGTGAATACGGATGGTACAATACTGAAACAGAAAAATCTTATTTCAGCCGGAAAGCATTTATTCAATCAAAAAGCCAGCGTTTAAAGGGTGACAGCCTGTTGTATGATAACCATGCGGGCGATGGCGAAGCATTCAGAAATGTAGAGATATTTGACATAGATAATAAAACAATTGTCAATGGTGATCATGCAACGTATTCAGAAAAGCAGCAACAATCTGTTATTACCGGGAGAACAATAATGACACAGTTGATGGATAATGATTCCATGTTTCTTCATGCCGATACTTTAATTGCAAAATGGGATACCGTTACCAACCGTAAAACATATTATGCCTTTCATCATTGCAGAATTTTCAAGTCCGATTTACAGGGAAAATGCGATTCGCTGGTGTATTCGTCCGTTGATTCTACCATTCGTTTTTACATTGATCCTGTTTTATGGAATCAAGAAAACCAACTGACTGCAGATTCGATCAATCTTGAAACTTCCAATTCGAAGATTGACAAGATGAATCTTTACAACACTTCATTCATTACTTCAAAAGTAGATTCACAGCGGTTCAACCAGGTTCGGGGAAAAAACATGACAGGATATTTTGAAGATAACAAGCTATATAAAATTTATGTAACCGGAAATGGGCAGACTATTTATTATATAAAAGACAAAAAGGAAAATAAGGAACGCCTGACAGGAGTGAACCGCGCAGAGTGCAGCGATATGATTGTATTTATAAAAGAAAATAAAGTGAGTAAAATTATTTTATTGAAGAAACCGGAAGGAACTCTGTATCCTATTAAAGAATTAAAACCGGAAGAATTAAAGTTGAAAGGTTTTATGTGGCTCGAAGAAAAAAGACCAGTATCGAAGGAAGATATTTTTATCTGGAAGTAGAAATTGGAGGTTGGAAATTAGAAGTCAGATTTTTCCAGCTTCTAATACCGATACGGTATCTGTAATCCCGATACAAATCGGGAAACAGCTACTCTATCGGCATTCTGCCGTTTTTAGGTTTGGACTCATCTGATGTAAGCAATAGAATAACTTCTTTTTGCTCATCCAACAGAAAGCGATTCTTCTCTTCCCAACCGTTTCAGCATTCTCAAATGCGAACGGAAAGCTCCCCACATGGTTTGATATTCATTGTAACGGAGATTAAATTCTTCAGCAGTTTGTTTTACAATCACTGAAAGCTTCTGGTAATGCACATGGCATATCTGCGGAAATAAATGATGTTCCACCTGGAAATTCAGGCCACCGAAAAACCAGTTGGCAAGAAAGCTTTTACGTGCAAAATTCGCTGTTGTTTTAACCTGATGAATTGCCCATGCATTTTCCATGGTTCCGTCTGCGGCAGGTTCAGGAAAATCTGCGGCTTCCACCACGTGTGCAAGCTGGAATACTATCGCTATAGATAATCCTTCTACCACATGAAGCAGGAAAAACCCGATTAACGTTAACCACCACGCCTGGGTCAGCACCATCATCGGCACTGCAATAAACACAAAGAAGTAAGCCAGCTTGGAACCGAACAAAACAAAATATTCGTGAACCGGGTGTTTCTTGTTTTCAAAGTTCCCGATCTTTTTACGGAAAAAGGTATCGAAATCCTTTTTTAAAACCCATGACAGTGAAGCAAAGCTGTAAAAGAAAATGGCGTACCAATGCTGGTAACGGTGAATTTTTTTTAATTTCTTTTCAGTGTTCAGGCGGATGAAAGACACAGGTTCCAGGTCTTCATCATGACCGGCAATATTTGTATAAGTATGGTGGATTACATTGTGCATGATTTTCCACATATATTCATTCGCGCCAAGCAAATTAAAAACATAAGAAAAAATTCTGTTTAACAAAGGGTATTTTGAAACCGCACCGTGTACTGCATCATGAGCCACATTGAATCCGTTAAAAGCAATGAATAATCCAAGCAGCATCCACATCAAAAGTGTACCGACAGTACCGAATAGGTCAGCTATCAGCAACAAGTAAATTCCGATAAGACCTCCGAAAAAAAAGACCAGTTTAATGTACATCTGCCAGTCACCGAACTTCGACTGTTTTCTATTTTCAAAATATTCATTCACCCGCTCTTTCAGCGTAGTGATAAAATCCGTTTCGTCCCTTTTATTGAATTTAATTTTTACTGACATATGTAGCTGGAAATTGGTAAATGAGAAGCAAAGATAATTCTATATTTCTGTTTTTTACTGGTTACTCCCAAAATAGTTTCCAACAATTAATCGCAATATCATGTTAAAATCTTTCTCTGTAAATTTGGTGATTGAAAATTTGGTAATTGGGGTAATTAGGTGATTAGGGTAATTAAGTAAATTTAAGGATGGCGGAAATAATTTGGAGATTAAAATTAATAGTTCATGAGTGAAAATTATAAGGGAGGTTTTGAGGATTTGGAAGTGTGGAAAGAATCGAGAATTTTTCGTAAGACAATTTCTACGTTGGTCAAAAAATTTCCGGACTCAGAAAAATATAAATTTACTGATCAATTGCTAAGATCGTCACGATCAATTACCGCAAATATTTCAGAAGGCTACGGACGTTTTCATTTTCAGGAAACCATTCAATTTTGCAGGCATTCAAGAGGATCATTGATGGATTCATTAGATCATTTAATTTGTGCGGTCGATGAAAATTTTATTGATGATACAGAGTTGAGTTCTTTTCGAAAACAAATTGCTTTGATATTAAAGTTACTTAATGGATATATTCTATATTTAAAAAACCGAAAAAAAGATGAAGATAACTAAGGTATTAAGTTGATTAAGCTAATTGATGTAACTCGTAATCCAATCAATCAACTTAATTACCCCAATTACCCCAATTACCTAATTAACTTAAACTCCCATGCTCCGCCTTAAACTTCCCACCGACCCGCGCTGGGTAAATATTGTAGAAAAAAACATTAAAGAAATTCTCATTGACCATGCATGGTGTGAGCAGAAAGCTGCTACCAATGCCATTTCAATTATTGTCCGTTATCCTGAATACACCGATCTTGTGAAAGCCATGCTTGATCTTGCACAGGAAGAACTCACTCATTTTAAAATGGTGCATGATAAAATCGTTGAAAGGGGATGGGTTCTTGGCCCGGAACGGAAAGATGCTTATGTGGGCTTGCTTTATAATTTCAGGAAAAGAGGCGGTTCACGTCACATACAGTTTATTGATCATTTGCTTTTTGCGGCAATGATTGAAGCGCGAAGCTGTGAACGCTTCCGTGTATTGTCAGAAAATATAAACGATAAAGAACTGGCTGCCTTTTATCATGAACTGATGGTAAGCGAAGCCACTCATTACACTACTTTTCTGGCTTTTGCAAAACAATATGCAAACGGAGAAGACATTGACAAGCGCTGGAAGGAATTTTTAGATTATGAAGGCGAAATCATTAAGCAGTTTGGTGTGAAAGAATCGGTGCATGGGTAGGAAGGACAAAGTTTAAGGCTACCCGACAATAAGGGCGCGACCTGTCAGAAATCATATTTTTGCCGGTGACATTGATCTCGTGGACATTTACAGTTATGTTGTGGCCGCTGACATGAGTACGAAGAACAGCTCTCTCAAGTTAGCGGTGTGCTATGGTCTCTAAACTACGGATTCATTTTGTCATAGGTTGCCTTTATAATTTCTGGCGTTGCCTTAGCCATTGCTTCACTAAATCCAAAAGTTAGTTCTGTTTTGCCATCCTTCATCTGTTGAAAAACCGATGCTACAAAATCACTTACTGCTGGTTGTCCATCGTGTAATCCTTTTCCACCAAGGTCGGTATTCAATGCAGGTGGTATCATTTCAATTACTTCAATATTTTTTGATTTTAAAATATGTCGTAAGGAGAGTGTAAATGAGCGAAAGAATGCTTTTGTAGCACAATAAACAGGTACCTTAGAAAGTTGAACAAATGCTAAACCTGATGTAACATTTATTACTGTGTCTAACGATTTTAAGTTTACAAACAGGGTTGTTAAATGTATTGGGGCTACTATGTTAGTTGCAATTTCATTGGTGGCTTTTTCATAAAAATCGCTATCTGAAATATTCATCCAGTTCTGAATACCTGCATTGTTTACAAGCACATTTAAGTCGCTGTGATTTTCTGAAACCCAATTATAGAGTTCAATTCTTTCTGCTTCTATAGTCAAATCACACACTTTAGTTATAACAGAAGGGAATTTGTCAGCAACTTCTTTTAATGTTTCTGCTCTCCTTCCACAAATAATAACTGTGTTATTTTCCTGAATGAATTTTTCAGTAAGCCCTAAGCCAATTCCACTGGCTCCGCCAGTAATTAAAATTTTGTTGTTTGCCAATTTCATTTTTTTTATAGTTGTTATTTAAAATTCAAATAAAATTTTCAATCCTTCTTTCAATGAAGCAGGTTTGCGTCCAAGTTTATTTTTCAAGTCATCTGTTACTACAGTTTCCTGATTGTTTTTTATATCCATTAGAAATCCTCCCATTTTATTGATAACTGCATCTGGCAATCCTCTCTGCTTCATTGTTTCCTCAAATTCAGATAATTCAATTGGGGTATATTTTATTTCCTTTCCAGAAAGTTCGGATAAAATATTTGCAACATCAAAAAACGAATAGGTTTCGATATTAGTGAATTGATATACTTTGTTTTCACAAATTTCATTCATTAATACATTTGCCATAGCTTCGGCTTGGTCTGCTCTAAAAGTAAACGCTACTTTGCCATCGCCTGTTGGCAAAAATATTCCTTTTTCTATATGGTCTTTGTTTATAAAAAATTGCAGAAACTCCATATACAAACCGTTTTGAAAAATAGTATAGTTCATGCCACTTTTCTTTATGTAATCTTCGGTATCAAAGTGGTCCTGCATTAATTTGTTTTTAAGCGTAGTTCTGTCTTTTAATGCTCTGCTGGTATAGGCAATGTTTTTTACTCCAGTTTTTTTTGCTGTATCTACAACATTTTTATGCTCTTTCATACGGTCGCCCTGGTCGCCTCCCGAAATTAAAAGAACTGTATCAACTCCAGTCATTGCTTTTTCGAGTGAAGCTACATCTTCATAGTTTCCTATAAAGGTGTTCATTCCTTTTGATTTGAGTTCAACCAATTTTTCCTCTTTACGGGATATTACATTTATTTGTTGAGGAGCTATTTTCTTCAACAAAGTTGAAATCACTGTGCTACCCATTTGTCCCGTTGACCCTGTTACTAATATTTTGTTCATGCTTTTAGCTTTGTTTGTGCAAAAGTCCGCATAAACTTTTGAGCAGAAGTATCCAAATCTATCTTTGTGTTAGCCAAATGTGATATGTCCATATTCAAGTTGTTGGATAGGGGGAGGGCTTTGGGGGCGATTGGACCAAATATAATGTGAAGCAAAATGCGTTTTCTTGTGCGTTTTCTAAGAGTGTATTTTTTATGGATGGCTTTTCGCTTTATAGCAAACTATTCATTTCTTTCCACTGATAAACCTTTACTTTTTCTGTTTGATTTTTTGCAGCGTTATTGATTGCCTTTGCAACGGTTTTTCCATCAATGCTTTTGTATTTATTGAGTGAGCCAATAAAAAGTGGATTAAGAACTGTAAATATATTTATGAATATTTTTTCGACCGGTCGGCTTTCCTTTCTGTTGCCTGTAAGCAATGAAGGTTGAAAAATATTTGTATGCTCAAACCCTAAAGCAATAATATCTTGTTCCAATTCGCCTTTAGTTTTTATATAGAAAACTTTAGCGTTAACATTTGCACCAATAGAACTAACAACAAAAACTGATTTTGCTCCGTTCTCTTTTGCCATTTTTGCAGCTAATACAGGATAGTCGTGGTCAATTCTGTAATATTCCTTTTCGTTGGGTGTTTGCTTTTTTGTTGTTCCAAGTGTAATGAAAATATCATCTGCTTGAATAGCTTCTTTCAATTTCGGCAAAGAATAAAAATCGCCAATCAAAGTTTTTAGTTTAGGATGAGTGATGTTTTGCGATTTGCGAACCACAGTAGTTACTTGTTCGTAATTATTGTTGTTTAATAATTCGTGTAGCAAATGGGCGCCTATAAAACCGCTTGCTCCAAAGACTATTGCTTTTTTCATTTTGTATTTATTTTTAGTTGTCGTTGAATGATTGTTTAAATTCTAACGGTGTCATTTTTGTTTTGCTCTTGAACAATTTGCTGAAAGATTGTGTATGTTCAAAACCTAATTCATAAGCAATTTCGCTCACCGATAAATTAGTGGTAGATAATTTTTCTTTTTCAATCAATTTATTGCGTGTATATGCTGCTATGCATTTTGTCCTTTAAGCGACCGCAGCAAAGATAAATTTTAATGTCGGGTGGTGGATGGGGTTTGGTGCGTTGGGCAAAATAAAATGTGAGGCCAATTGCGTTGTCTTCTGTGTCGGCTATGTCTCTCTTTTTATTTTGCGAAGAATGGCAAACACGGCTTGGCCGAACCTTGCACAAAAGTCAATTTAAAGCCCGAAAGTTCAAGGTTAGCAGCGACCCCACACCATTACAGCTAAGGCATAAGGGATAAATGATCCTGATAGTTATCGGGTGCAAAACATGCCCGGTAAGACATCTCTGCACCAAAAACGCCATCGGACGCATCATATACCGCACCCAGTACCAGGACACTATGGACCGCAACAATGCACGCATGATAAATCAGAAAGAACGCTATTTACGCAGACAGCAAATAATAGAACATCCGTTCGGGACTATAAAACGGGCATGGGGTTATTACTTTACCGTGCTCAAAGGAGAAAAAAAAAGTAAATGCAGAGTATGCCATCATCTTTACCGTATATAACCTTAGAAGAACCGTGACCATATACGGAGTAAAAGAACTGATAAAGCGGTTAAATGAGTCAAAAAGACCGTTTTAAGATTTTTTTATTTTCTCCGGCTTCATAAAACATACCGGAGCATTGCAGCTTAATTTATTTTTTCAGTTATATGGTTATCCACGGCACGTTATACAATTTGATTTGTAGGTTTTCTCACAATCTGACGCATAATCTCGTATCACTAAATCACCTTTGCAAGCTATATTCATGATGCCTTTTGATTGGGATTGATCGTTGGCAGTAAAAGGAGTGATTTGATAATAAATAAAACAGTTGCTCAGCAGATCATATACTACCTGAATTTTTAATTGTGCTTTCCTTTCTCCTCTTGACACATTGCCCGGAAAGCACCAACTGAGCATAGCGGGCAATGCAATTACGGTGCTGTCTTGTATCAATACTCTTTTAAATTGCTTTAGCTTTTTTGATTGGAGGCATTTATCTTTTTCCGCAAGGCGTATCTGTTTGTCTAATGCTTCTAACAGGATCGCTGGTAGAAATTTTGTCAATGCTTCTGTAATTCTTTTCCATATTGCTTGCTTGGAAACTGTTTTTCCTGTGAGAATACCGATTTTTTCAGCCCACAACTGTAACGAATTATTTCCCTGCATTGCCATAAGAATAAAGGCAAGCACCATTGTCTTTCCCGTTATTTTCTGCGCTTTGCGTTTTTTAAATCCGCTTGCTTTAGCGTGTTTGTCAAAATTAATTTCTTTAATTTTTTGATTAATGTTTTTTATTCTGTTTCTTTGTTTTGCATTGGTGCGAGTAGATGTCATTGACTCCGAAGTTTGATTTCATCTAATTTGCACCTTTGTACTTCTTATCTATTTCTCTGTTATCAATGGTTTTCAACCTTCGTCTGTTAATAATTTGCCCTCATTAGCTTGACGCGTATGCGATAATTATCGGGATTCGTTTACCTATCAAAACCTTTCATTTTAAAATTTCACTTTATCTTGCTGTTATCGGATGTGCTACTCTCGCTATGAAACTGTGCTGGTTCAATCATGCTCAACAATTAATTTCTTGCAATAACTTTTTTCTCCATCAAAAACTTTCACAAAATAAATTCCTTGCGAAATATTTTTAAGATTAATTTCACTCTTTGATTTTGAAATTATTTTTTCTGAAAAAACTCTTCTCCCTAAGACGTTATAAAGTTCAATCTTTCCATTGTTGATCAGATTGGTGAAAGTAATTTCAACATCACCAATAGATGGGTTTGGAGAAATAAGAAATGAGTTATCCGTTGATAGTTCGTTTATTCCGATAGTTCCGGAGCAAATTGTGCCAACGTTGCCACCACCAAAAATGGTAATTGCAGGTGTGGTTATAATAAATGCACCAGGACTCACAAGTGGCACCGGATTGGCTACTACCAGCGATGATGTTAACACTGTGGCTGCAATACTGTATTGGTTGCAACCACTGTTACCCATTGAATCGGTTTTAACTATATAATAATTCCCAAGACTATTCGGCACGCCAAAACTTGAAGTAACCCCGGTAAGAATATATCCTCCATCGTTGGTTTGCTGAACTGATTCTGCAAATTCATCATTTGTTCCCCCAAAGGCCATTCCCCCAAAGGATGTAGTCCATAATGTGTCGCCTATAGCATTGGTCTTTATTAAGTAAAAATTGTATTGGGCCGGTGTAAAACTGGAACTATATCCTGCAACAACAAACCCTCCATCAGCAGTTTGTTTAACGGAGTAGCCTCCATCACCACCTGTTCCGCCATAAGTTTTTGACCAAAGCAAATTTCCTGTATTATCCGTTTTAATTAAAAATACATCATAGGTCCCTCCTCCGAAACCATCCGCTTCCCCTGTAATGATATATCCCCCATCATTAGTTTGTTCTACCGAAAAGCTCCTGTTGAAACCCGTTCCTCCATAAGTTTTTGCCCATAGTAAATTTCCCGTACTATCCGTTTTAATTAAATAGATATCAGAATTGGTAAATCCTGTCTGCAATTGTCCTGTAATAATATATCCTCCATCCGATGTTTGCTTAACCTCAGATCCAACTTCAACGGTTGTAATTCCGCCATACGTTTTAGTCCAAAGGGTATCACCATTGGCATCCGTCTTTATTAAGAAAACGTCATAGCCGCCTGCACCAAAGCTGTTGGTGGAGCCGGTAATAATAAATCCGCCATCAGTTGTTTGTTGTACACACTCTGTCAATTCGTAGTTTACACCTCCAAAGGTTTTTACCCAAAGAGAATCCCCGTTAGCATCCAACCTTACTAAAATAACATCATACTGTCCCGCCCCAAAACTCTCAGTAATCCCGGTAATAATATACCCGCCATCAGAAGTTTGTTGAACAAACTTTCCATAATCGGTTGCGCTTCCACCAATCCTTTTTGACCACATCGTATCACCGCTTGAATTGGTTTTTATTAAACCAATATCCTGGCCGGTCACCGAGTTAGAACCAACAATAATATAACCACTATCTGTAGTTTGCTGAGCATAATATCCATTGTCAACACCCAACGAACCATAATATTTTTGAAAAATTACTTGTGCTGTTGATTGGACATATACAAATAGAAAACAGATTACCATTAAATTTTTCATGTTATTTCAGTTAAATTTTTAAATTATTTTTCAAAGTTACAAATTAGCACGATTGCCTATTCGAAGCGAAAGCATTCCGATAACTTATCACGTATAAATTCAGTTTAAAATGAAAGGCTTGGAAGCTGCCATCTCAAAACTACCACAACTGTTTATTAGAGCTACTCCATTCATTAACCAATCAACCTGTCCCGATATTTCATCGGGAAACCTTTCATTTTAAAATTTACATTTAGTCCTCCTTAAGCCAACTTTACTGAGACCCTCTTTAATTTGTAGATTTTTAATGTCATCGCAAAATCTTCATGTTTTAATTAAAGAGGATCTTTTTGTTATCAGCTGTTTTTCTCTCTCAATCTTTCACTACTTTTCCTTTTTTGCACGAACCATCTTTGTTTCTCACTTCGTAGAAATAAACGCCTTTTGCAAGTTCTTCAGTATTTAGGATTATGCTACTTCTAAATTCTTTTCTTAAAAATATTCTTCCAGTAATATCATGTAAGGTAAATTCTGCAAGTTCATCATTGCTTTTTTTGATGGTCAATGTTTCGTTTACGGGATTAGGATAAATGTTAAAAGCATTCGTTGTTGGTTCAGAATAATTAATTCCGGTTGGTAAAATCACATTAATAGTAACCATACTTGCGGTTGATAAAGATTTGTATAAGTAAACATTTGTATCGCAATATGTGGAAGTACATCCCGTTCCATCTGTAATTGTAAGACATATTGTGTAATACCCTGCTGTGTTGTAAATATGCGATGGATTAGCTAAAGTGTCAGGTGGAAATGAACCATCTCCCCAATCCCATGAATATGATAAAGGTGAATATCCTGCTGCCATATTTACAGCAATCCAATTATGAGGAATAGTATCCGCATAAAGATTGAAATAAGCTGAACAATTACTTCCGGTTAAGTAACACATGGAAGTATCGAGCGGCATAAAGTTTACCATACCTAAGCTCAGATTATCAAAGGCATCATAAACTACAGTTGCGGTAGAAGCCGAATCAGGCGTGCACCAATAATTATATGCTACATTTACATTATAGGGGATTGTAGTTTTTAAGCCATAAGCAGTATTGTTGCAGATTTTATTACAGTGAATGCTTGCAAAACTTCCTAATAAAATACCTGTAGTGTTATTTTCAATGGTATTTTGGGTAATTACATTTCCAGCGTATAAAAAATTGTTTATCCCGATGCCGTTATTTTTTATTTCGCAATTTATTATTGTATCTGTTCCTTCATCAAGATAAATTCCGGTTACTACATTTGAATCAATTGTACAATCCTCAATTTTACTATAATCTCTACAAGAAATTCCCGTTTGATTTAAGTTAGCTATGCAATTTTTAATATGAGCACCTATCCCACCATATAATCCTTCATTATTCAGCCTGAAAATACTATTACTGATTACTGGTGCACCCACTGAAGTGAATCCAGTGGTATTATTCGTAAAACTACAGGAATCAATAATTAAACCTGTTCCACAAGACATAGAAGACACGCCAGCCACGTTATTCATAAAATTTGAATGTTTAACAGGAGTTCCAACACCACAGCGGTCATCAATACCCTTTGTTGCATAATAAAGATTACAATAATTAAAAGTGGAAACATAATTTGATCCATTAAGATAAACAGAACTCCAAATTCCCGGAACAGGTGAAGCGGAATTGCTTGTAAATGTTATTGAATCAACCGCAGTACCCATAGCAATTAATTTCCCTTGCCTTATTTCCAACAATTTATTATTTGCAAACTTCACAACTACACCTGGTTCAATTGTAAGGATCACGTTTGGAAATACAACAACAGTATCAACAACAATGTAAGGACTGTTTGCCAATGTCCATGTGGTGTTTGAGAAAATCCCTCCGCTCACATTTGTCTGTGCATTAACACTGAAAGAAATAACAGTTATTATAATAACTGTGATTAGAATTCTGTTTGTTAAATTGTTCATGGTAGTTGTCTTTAATGATTGAATTATTTTTTCTTCGTCAAAGTTAATAATTAGTACTACAATTTATTCTGAGCGTTAAAACGGCAGATAACGCCAGTCTGTGAAATGACCTGCTGATAACTTTTGGAATAAATGCGATTCATCACGGTGGCAGTTTTTAAATTTGCAGGTAACAAATATAAAACAAATTGAACTACATAACAGGCATTAACAGAAATCAGATACTAATGCAATGCATGGAAGAACGCATTGCAGCAGATAATGCGGTTCGGGTGATTGAAGCATTGGTCAATGCGCTTGACTTGACAAAGCTGAATTTTAGACACCCGTATGTTAAAAAAATGAAATTAAAACTTGTCCTTGGTTGGTGTTCTTTCATCAACCAGCACTTTTAAATTACATCAATCGTGGTCGGTGAAAAGAACACCGACCACGGGCAGAACTACTCCATTCAATAGTTGATTTTTAGTGTTATAGAAAATCTTCATGTTTGAATTAAAGAGGATCTTAATGTTATCGGCAGTAATACTGTTGAGATAGAATTAATCTTGACAACCACCTGTAACCTCTACAAATAGCTTTCTGAATTCTTCTTCCACTTTTCCAACCATCGTGTCGGGCTGTTGGGTAATCCTTGCACAATCATTCCACCATCCTCCCATTAATGAGATACGGGCATAGATTAACTTTTGAGGAGAATTTATCCTATCTAAATAATGTTCTTTAAATGCACGTTCAGGATTTCCATTATGTTTTGACCTTTCTTCTTCATAACTCTTCCATTCATCCAAAAGTTTTTTCCCTCCGGAAATAAGGGCTTCAGAATATTTACAGGTATCAATTGCGCTAATCTGTTTCAAAACCATTGGATTTTTATAACCTAATATCATTATTTTAAAAAGTTCGTGGAGCTTATTAACTCTGCTTATTTTATCATTCCTTATTTCTTCCCAAAAAGCTGATTTTATTATCTTTAACTTTTTTATTTTCTGCAATTTTTTTTTATAGTCATCTTCAAGTGAATCCACGTTCATTTTATCCAGGTCTTCTGGTTGCCATGCGAATGCTCCTCTAAAGTTTAGCTGTGTTATGTTTGTAAAGCAAAGTTCACGGGTTCCATCAATTCTTTCTTCGGTGTATTTTCTACCATCATAAGTTCCTTCATAGCTACACATGGGGATATCCCATCGATAAGTTTTAAGTTGGCCAAAAATCAACGATTGATTTAGCAGCAGCAAAATTAATAGCACGAACGGTCTTAAATTATTGCGCATAACGACAGTCTGTGAAAAAACCTGCTGATAACTTTTGGAATAAATATGATTCATCACGAGAGGTAGTTTTTAAATTTGCAGGTAACAAATATAAAACAAATTGAACTACATAACAGGCATTAACAGAAATCAGATACTAATGCAATGCATGGAAGAGCGCATTGCAGCAGATAATGCGGTTCGGGTTATTGAAGCATTGGTCAATGCGCTTGACTTGACAAAGCTGAATTTTAGACACCCGTATGTTAAAAAAATGAAATTAAAACGTCCTTGGTTGGTGTTCTTTCACCAACCAGCACTTTTAAATTACATCAATCGTGGTCGGTGAAAAGAACACCGACCACGGGCAGAACTACTCCATTCAATAGTTGATTTTTAGTGTTATAGCAAATCTTCATGTTTTAATTAAAGAGGAT